>JBDLIK010000064.1:0-10885 GCA_039714895.1 Myxococcota bacterium
ATCCTTGGAGAATTCCGCCGAGCCCTACCCGGAAGCCACAACGCGCGTAGAAGCCGACCCGTTCCGGGACGAAGTCCACGTGCACCCGCTGTACGCCCCGCTGGCGCACACCCTCCACCGCGAAGCGCACCAGGCGCGTCCCCACCCCACGGTCCTGGAAGCGGCGGTCCACCATCACGTCCACCAGGAAGGCATGCTGTGCGCCGTCGGAGACGATTCCACACCAGCCCAGCAGCTGATGGCGAGGGCCGAAGGCCGCGACGCTTGCGAAGAGCCCGCCCAGGAAGGCGTGCGCCCGGGCCCCGAGCGGGTCCCAGCCCGCCGCTGCGCGCAGGCGGTCGAGGCCGGCCGCATCCACTCCGGGATTCCAGCACAGCTCCGCCTGGACCTCGGGTCGGGCGGGACCCCTTCGTAATCCCTTCCGCCACTCCTCGGCCAGGCGCGCGAAGATCAGGTGATCCCGCCAGCGCCCGCCGATCTTGAGGAAGCGGCGCATGGTTCCCTCTGGGCGGAAGCCGCAACGCTCGACCAGCTGGATGGAAGCTGTGTTGTCGGGCTGGATGTCCGCCTCCAGACGATGGAGACGGAGGGTGCGGAAGGCATGCCGCTGCAGCAGGCCGAGGGCCTCGCCCATGTAGCCCTGGCCGGTGTGGGGGGCGCCCAGGTAGTAGCCGAGAAAGGCGGTGTGAGCGGGTCCGCGGGAGATCTCGTTCAGGTTGACGACGCCAAGGATCGCCCCGTCTTCGCGGCGGCAGACGAGGAAGCCTTCCCGGCGATCGGCGCCCAGGCCCGCCAGGTAGCGCCCGAAGGCACGCCGGTCCCGGGGCGGCTCCACCCGACCGCGATGCAGCCGCCGGCTCTGCTTCATGAGCGCGACGAACTCGCTCTGGTCGGAGCGCAGGGGCTCGCGGAGCCACACCCGCCGACCCCGCAGGGTCGTCTCGCTCACGCGAAGAGCGGCGGCCGGCGCCCGCTCCACGGAAGCCGGGCCTCGAGCTGCGCCGCCATCCGCAGCAGCAGGTCCTCCCGGCCCATGGCCGCCACGAGCTGTACGCCGATCGGAAGCCCCTCCTCGGTCTGGTGCAGGGGAAGCGAGAGAGCAGGCTGTCCGGTCTGGTTGAACAGCGACGTGAACGCGCCGAAGGGCGCGGCCCGCAGGAAGCCCCGCACCGGCTCCTCGGCCGTCGATCTCATCTCGCCCAGGGGGGGCGGGGGCTCGGCGGCGGTGGGGGTGACGAGCAGGTCGAAGCCCTGCTCCCACCACTGCGCGGTGCGCCTCCCCAGCAGGTGAACGGACTCGAGGGTGGCCAGATACTGGGCGGCCGAGGTCTGCCAGCCGCTCTGGGCCAGCGCCCAGGTCAGCGCCTCCACGTCCTTGGCCTCGGTGAGCCGGCCGACACGCTCTCCCGCCACCTCCAAGGCGCGCGCCGTGTTGCAGGCCACCACCGTCACGTAGGAGCGCACAGCCTCGGTGTCGGAGAAAGTGCCTGGATGGGACTCCTCCACCGCGTGGCCCAGATCCTCGAGGGCGCGGCCGACGAGGCGGGCCCCCTCGGCGCAGGCCGGATGCACCTCCACGCCCTCGCGGGGTGGGCCGGCCAGCACACCCACTCGCAGCGGGCCGGGATCCACGCGCACCTCTTCGGCGAACGGCCGAACCGGGGGCGGCGCCGAATAGGGGTCGCCGGGCATGGCTCCGGCCACGGCGCCCAGGATGGCCGCGGTGTCCCGCACCGAGCGAGTGAGCACCAGCTCGCACGAGAAGCCCCCCCAGCGCTCTCCGAGCAGCGGCCCGAAGGAACAGCGGCCGCGGCTGGGCTTGAGTCCCACCAGCCCGCAGTGACTGGCGGGGATGCGGATCGAGCCCCCGCCGTCGCTGGCGTGGGCCGCGGCCACCATGCCAGCGGACACCGCCGCGCTCGAGCCCCCGCTCGAACCCCCGGAGCTGTGCTCGAGGTTCCAGGGATTTCGGGTGGGCCCATAGGCCTCGGGCTCACTGGTCGGAAGCAGTCCGAGCTCCGGCGTGTTGGTGCGACCCAGGGAGACGAAGCCGGCGTGCCGCAGCTTCGTCACCAGGTGGCTGTCCCGGCTCTCCCGGTAGTCGGCCTCCTTGAGGAGCCTCATCCCTGCGTGATAGGGCGCACCGGCCTCGGCCCCCCCCAGATCCTTCATCAGGAAGGGAACGCCCAGGAAGGGCCGCTCCGCCGATGGGGTCTGGCCCTCCAGGCGGCGCGCCTCCTCGCGCGCGCGCTCGAAGGCCGGGAGAATCACCGCGTTGAGCTTCGCGTCGAGGCGTTCGATGCGGGTGATGGCCGCGTCGACCAGCTCCAGCGGGCTCACCTGCTTGCGGCGCAGCAGCTCCGCCTGCCCCAGTGCGTCGAATCCGGCCAGCTCGTCGGCCATGTTCCTCCCCGCTTGTCTACGCCGCCGCGTCAGCTGCGGCGGCTCACCTCGTCGACCACGGCGGTGCCCGCCGGCGGGTCGAGATCGATGCGGACCGTCTCCATCAGACGCGCCACGGTCATGTAGAAGCCGATGGCGATCACCAGCTCCACGATCTCCCGGTTGGAGAGGTGCTTGGAGGCGGCGGCGAAGGTGGCATCGCTCGGACCCACCTCCTGCACCACCTCGTCTGTGAATCGGAGCAGCACCTGCTCGAGCTCTCCGAAGGCGTCGGCCTGGAGGTCTCCCCGCTCGAGCGCCTCGACCTGGGCGTCGGTCACGCCCACATGCTTCGCGATCGGAACGTGTTGCACCCACTCGTATTCGGCGTCGGAGAGCTTGGCGACCCGGAGGATCGCCAGCTCCCGCAGCCGAGCCTCGAGCTTCTGCTGGCCCAGGATGCTGGTGCCGAGCCGGAGCAGCGGGCGGAAGTTGGTCTCGGCGTGGGCCATCACCTTGAAGATGTTGAGCTTCACGGGAAGCTGGTCGAGCACCTCCCGGACGGCGGGGGCGGCGTTCTCGGGCTCGACGTAGGGGATGCGTGCCATGGTTCCCTCCGCTCGCCAGCATACCGCGTCCGAGGGCAGGGGAGGGACGCGCTCAAGCGGGATCCGGAAGCAGGTCGGTGAACACGAAGCCGTCCCGCTCGAGGGTCTCTCCCAGGCGGACCCCGACGGGCTCCCCGAACATGGGCCCTTCGAAGGCGAAGGTATGGAACTCGCCGCGCTCGCCGCAGGGGTCGACGTGCTCCGGCAGATCGGCCAGCAGCTCGGCGTCGAAGCGTCGGCCGGCGAACCGGCGCGGGATCTGGCGCGGGTCGACGCAGGTGATCCAGGCGCGCAGGCCGGCACGCACCATTTCGCCGGCCAGCTCGGAGGTGGACGACCCGAACAGGGGGAAGAGGGGCTCGATGCCGCTGCCCTCCATCCGGCTCTCGCGGTAGCGCCGCACATCCTCCAGGAAGAGGTCGCCGAAGGCCATGGCCTCGATGCCTTCCGCCCGCGCCCGCTCGAGCAGAGACTTCATGGCCGCTTCGTAGGCCTCGTTGGGGCAGGGGTACGGCAACGGAACCTTCCAGAGGGGGAGGCCCACCCCCTCCGCCTGCTGCGCGAGCAGGGTCTCACGGACGGCATGCATGGCGACCCGTCCCGCCGCCTGGTTCAGCGTGGTGACCAGGCCGACGACCTCGAGGTCGGCTCGCTCGCGCAGGGTGTGGAGCAGCCAGGCGCTGTCCTTGCCGCTGCTCCAGGAAACGAGCACCGGACGGGACACTAGATCCCGAGGCGTTCGGCGAGCTCGTGGAGCGAGCGCACCGTGGCGTGGGGACGCGGCGGCTCCACGGGGGTCCGACCTCGCCCCGCGACGTCGATCCAGGCGGCGGACATCCCCACCGCCAACGCCCCGAGCACGTCGGCCTCGTAGTCGTCGCCCACCATCAGGCAGGCCTCGGGGGAGGCGTCGAACACCCGCAGGACGTTCTGGTAGACCGCCGGGTCCGGCTTGCCGACGCCAAACTCGCCCTCGAGCTGCACGTGGTGAAAGTAGGGCTCCAGGTCGAAGCGTTCGATCTTCTCGCGCTGCACCGGGGCCGACCCGTTGGTGACCAGCGCGAGACGCGGCAGACGCCGCCGGAAGCGATCGAGGAGATCATGGGCGCCCGATTGGAGCTTCAGGCTCGAGTGACGGAGATCGGTGTAGGTGCGGGCCGCCTCCTCGGCCAGGGGAGCGTCGGACACGGAGAAGGAGGCGAGCACGTGGCCCACGATCTCCCGGCGCGCCCCCGGCAGGTCCACCCGCCCCCAGCCGACCCGGGTGGGATCGGACCAGAACCAGCGCGTGCTGCGGCCGAGCTGCTCGACAACGCTCTCGGGCGTGAGGGCCGGATGCACCCCGGCCAGCATCCGCGCCACCGCCTCCCAGGCGCTCCGCATGCCGCTGCGGTTGTCGAGGATGGTGTCGTCGAGATCCAGGCAGAGCACCTGGATCTGCTCCGGCGTGGGAAGTGTCATTGGGCTGAGTCTAGCGAGGGCGACCCGATCAGGAGCGCGATACGCCTCCCGCCGCGCCGTCGGAGCGCGCGATTCCCGTGGCCAGGGCGATCATCGAGCTCAGGTCGCTCAGGTTCGAGGGCACCACGAAGGTGTTCCCTTCCTTGGCGAGCTGGCCGAACTGCTCGATGTACTGCTCGGCGATGCGCAGCTGCATCGCCTCGCCACCCCCCGGCGTCTGGAGCGCATCCGCCACTCGGCGCAGGCCCTCGGCGGTGGCGGCGGCGACGGCCAGGATGGCCTCGGCCTGGCCCTGGGCCTCGTTGATCTGCTGCTGGCGAGCCGCCTCGGACTCCTTGATGATGCGCTGCTTCTCACCCTCGGCCTGGTTGACCTTGGCATCCCGCTCGCCCTCGGAGGTGAGGATGACGGCGCGCTTCTCGCGCTCGGCGCGCATCTGCTTCTCCATGGCGCCGAGCACGTCGCTGGGAGGATTGATGTTCTTGATCTCGTAGCGGAGCACCTTCACGCCCCAGGCCTCGGTGGCCTTGTCGACCTCGCTCACCACCGAGGCGTTGATGGTGGAGCGCTCCTCGAAGGTCTTGTCGAGGTCGATCCTGCCGACCTCGCTGCGCAGCGTCGTCTGGGCGAGCTGGGCGATGGCGAACACGTAGTCGCCGATCCCGTAGGAGGCCAGGTTGGGCTCGAGCACCTTCAGGTACAGCACCCCGTCCACGCCGACCTGCACGTTGTCATTGGTGATGCAGACCTGCTCCGGGATATCCATGGCCTGCTCCTTCAGGGTGTGCCTGTAGGCCACCTTCTCCACGAAGGGGATCAGGATGTGGAAGCCCGCCTGCAGGGTCCGGCTGTACTTGCCGAGATACTCGACCACGAACGCCTTCTGCTGGGGCACCACCACCGCCGTGCGGGCGATGACGAAGATCACCAGGGCCACGAGCACGAGGACGGCGATCAGAGTCTCCATGGGCTTTCCTTTCTGTGCCCCTCAGGGGAGAGGGGCTTCGCGACGGACGGTGAGGAGCAGGCCCTCGACGCGTTCGACCCGGACGCGCGTCCCCGGATCGAGGGGGAAGGACTCGCCGTTGCGCCCGCTCCAGACGCTCCCGCGCAGCTCCACCCGACCGACGGCACCCGGCGCGAGGGGTTCCCGCACCTCGGCGATCTCGCCCACCAGCGTGTCGTCGGCCCGGGGATCCGGACCGTGGACCTGGAAGCGCTGGCGGATCCGGCGGCGGAAGACCACCAGCGAGCCGACGGACAGCGAGCCGAACAGCGCCCACTGCAGCCACACGGGGCCCTCGAGCCCAGACAGACCGAGGAGCCCCACCGCGAGGGCAGAGAGGCCCAGGAACACCAGGTAGAAGTCGGCGGGGACGACGGTCTCGGCGCCGAGCAGTACGGCACCCACCACGATCCACCCCCACCACGGCATCAAAGCCTCCTGGTCGTGCGGCACGCCGTCCCCATCCATTGTGGTCCATTCCGGCGGCACCCGCGAATCCCGTTGCCGGGCGCGGTCTTGTGGAGACGGACCGCTCCCGTAGACTCGGGCGATGGCGGAGCCTGGAAGCGGCGAGCTTCCCCACCTCTATCTGCTGCGCCTCTCGGGAGAGCTCAGCACCAAGGCCCGAGCTACGCGTCAGCAGTTCGCGAGCCGGCTGATCCACAACCTGCGCGACGCGCTCGACCGCGCCGGAATCCCGGGCAAGGTGATCGGACGCTACGACCGCATCTACGTGGAGACCGCCCACCCCGCCGCGACGGAGCTCGGGCGGGTGTTCGGGGTGCAGTCGCTCTCGCCGGTGGAGCCGGGGCCCGCCGAGAAGCTGGAGCAGGTGGTGGAGCTCGGCCGGGAGCTCTTCCTGGAGGCCGTGCGAGGACGCCGCTTCGCCGTGCGCGCCCGGCACGTGGGCGATCGCGGCCGGCCGCCCTTCCGCGCCAAGGACGTGGAGGTGGCGCTCGGCGAGGTGCTGCGCGCGGCCGCCCTGCGCGTCGACCTCGACCGCCCTGAGGTGACGGCACGGGTCGAGCTCTACGAAGGTCGGGCGTTCTTCTTCCGGGACCGCGTGGAGGGCCCCGGAGGACTGCCGCTGGGAAGCGCCGGCCACGCCGTGGCCCTGCTCTCCGGTGGCTTCGACTCCGCGGTGGCCGCCTGGCAGATGCAACGACGAGGGCTGGCCCTCGACCATGTGTTCTGCAATCTCGGCGGGGCCACCCACCGTCTCGGCGTGTTGCGGGTGGCGAAGCTGCTCTGCCAGCGCTGGTCGGCGGGCACGCGGCCCCGCCTTCACGCCGTGGACTTCGCGGGCGTGGCCGCCGAGCTCCGCGAGAAGACTGAGCCGCGGCTCTGGCAGGTTCTCCTCAAGCGGCTCATGCTGCGCGCCGCCGAGGCCGTGGCCCGGGAACGACGCGCCCCGGCCATCGTCACCGGAGAGGCGCTGGGCCAGGTCTCCTCCCAGACCCTGCCGAACCTGGCGGTGATCGCGCAGGCCACGGCGCTGCCCATCCTCCAGCCCCTGGTCGGGGCCAACAAGGACGAGATCATCGCCCTCGCCGGACGCGTCGGGACCGCCGAGCTCTCGGCTGTGGTCCAGGAGTACTGCGATCTGGCGCCGCGCCGGCCGGCGACGGCGGCAAACCTCGACCGGGTGCTCGCCGAGGAGGCGAAGCTCGACCCGGCCCTGCTCGATGCGGCCGTCGCCTCCCGCTCGGTCTTCGACCTGCAGAGCGTCGACCCGGCCGCCCACGGTCTCCCGGAGTTCGAGGTGAAGGCCATCCCGGCCGGGGCCACGGTCATCGATCTGCGCCCGCGGCGCGCCTACGAGGCCGGGCACCCGGCCGGTGCGGTGCAGCTCGACTTCTCACGAGCGGTCCAGGCCTGGCGCTCCTTCGAGCGCGGCCGCCCCTACGTGCTCTACTGCGAGTTCGGCCTCAAGAGCGCCTGGCTCGCCGAGCAGATGCGCGAGGCGGGCTTCGAGGCCTTCCATCTCTCTGCGCAGACCGGGTCCTGACTCGCGCCGAGCCCTGCCGGGAGCGCCGGCTAGAGCCTGCGACGCGCGAGATCCCACAGGATCCCGCCCCCGAGAAAGACCATGATCCCCGCCAGGGGAAATCCGATCACGATGGAGCTTGCCTGGAGCGCCGGCAGGCCGCCGACGAGCAGCAGCACCGCCGTGACTGCAGCCAGGGCGAGACCCCAGAACACCTTGGCGGGCGGAGCCTCGTCGGCGCCGAGCAGATGGCAGATCACCAGGGTCGCGGAGTCCAGGGACGTGATCAGCCAGGTGAAGAGAAGGAAGGCGGCCGTGAGCGTCAGAAGCGTGCCGATCACCGGCCGCCCCAGGTTCTCGATCACAGCCACGATACCGAGGCTGTAGTCCCGGTTCACCGCCACGCTCACCGAGCCCGGGACCGCCAGCTCCTGGTAGAGGGCCGTGCCGCCGAGCACCGACATCCAGACGAGGATCACGAGTGTGGGAACCAGCATCACCGCGACGGCGAACTCGCGGAGCGTCCGCCCCTTGGAGATGCGCGCGATGAAGACGCCGACGAAGGGGGTCCAGGCCAGCCACCAGCCCCAGTAGAAGACCGTCCAGGACGCCTGCCAGTCCTGCTGCTCCGGCGTATCCGCGAGCCAGAGTCCGGTGGGGAGGACGTAGATCACGTAGTCGATCACGGTCTCGACCAACAGACCACCGAGAAAGACCGTGGGTCCAAGGAGCACGAAGACGACCAGCAGCAAGCCGCTCACCCAGACGTTGAGCTCAGAGAGGCGTCGAATCCCGCGGTCGAGGCCGGATAGGGCCGAGAGGATGCCCAGCACACAGACGCCGAAGACGATGGCGATCTGGCTGGAGATGCTCACCTGGAGTCCGAGGAGCGAGCCCAGGGTGGCGTTCATGCCGGCGGCAGAGATGCCGATCGAGGTCGCCACGCCGCAGATCGTTCCGAACAGCGCGATGAGATCCACGGCGAGGCCGGGCCAGCGGTCGACGTGCTTCGCACCGAGCACCGGGTAGAGCGCCGATCGGAACGTCAGCGGCCGGTCGTGACGATAGCTGTAGATCGCGATGCCGAGCCCGGCCAGGACGTAGAACGCCCAGCCGTGCAGCCCCCAGTGCAGCACGGTGAGCCGCATGGCCATCGTCGTGGCGGCATCTCCCGGGACAGCGCCCGGACCTTCCAGGAAGGGGTTGCCCTGCCGATGCAGGATCGGCTCGGCCGTCGCCCAGTAGAGAAGCCCCGACGCCAGCCCCGCCGAGAACAGCATGGCGAACCAGGACAGGTTCCCGAACTCCGGTCGCGAATCCTCCGGTCCCAGCCGCACGTTGGCGCGTGGATGGATCGCCAGGCCCGCGACGCCCGCGATGGACAGGGTTGCCACGAGAATGAACAGCCAGTCGAAGTGTTGGATCACCCAGTCCTTCGCGGCGACCAGGACCTCGCTGGTGGCAAGGGTGGAGGACGCGGCGGCGATCACGAAGGCCGCGACCGTGCCCACGGCGACCCAGGACGAAGCGTTGGGGAGCCCGATCCGGGCGAGCGGCCGATCCGTCGACGAGCGCGGGGACATGGAGCGGGGACCCTAGCTGGCGGGGGCCCGGCTTCGCTCGCCTACGGCCGGGGGCTCGGCGGGCAGTGGATCGAGACCGAGAATTGCATCGCTGGCCTTCTCGGCGATCATCATCACCGGCGCATAGATGTTCCCGTTGGTGATGGTTGGCATGACCGACGCGTCGACGATGCGAATCCCGTCCAGGCCGTGCACTCGAAGGGAGTCGGGATCGACCACCGCGAGAGCGTCGGTTCCCATCCGGCAGGTGCACGAAGGGTGAAAGGCGGTCTCGCCCTCGCGGGCCACCCAGTCCAGGATCTCCGCCTGGCTCCCCGCTCCCGGACCCGGGGAGAGCTCGCCGCCGTCGAACGCCTTGAAGGCACGCTGGCCGAGGATGCTTCGAGCGCACTCGACAGCCTCGATCCATTCGAGCCGGTCCTGTTCGGTCGACAGGTAGTTGAAGCGCAGGCGCGGAGGGACCGCCGGATCCGCTGACCGGATGCGGAGCGTGCCGCGCGCGTCCGAGAGCATCGGGCCGATGTGGACCTGGTAGCCGTGACCGGGGGTGGGCCGGGTTCCGTCGTAGCGGATCGCCAGCGGCAGAAAGTGGATCATCAGGTTCGGATACGCCTCCCGCGCGTTGCTGCGTACGAAGCCACCCGCCTCGAAGTGGTTGGTCATGCCGGGGCCGCTTCCGGCGAGCCACTGGAGCCCGATCCAGGGGCGCCAGCGCCAGCGCACCTTCGGCGCCATGGAGACGGGCTTCGCACAGGTGTGCTGGACGTAGACTTCGAGATGGTCCTGGAGGTTCTCGCCGACGCCCGGAAGGTCGTGCACGACGTCGACGCCAGCCTCTCGCAGCAGCTCGGCGGGCCCGACGCCCGAGAGCTGGAGGAGCTGCGGTGAGTTGATCGCCCCTCCGCAGCAGATCACCTCCTGGGCGTGCACCCGGCGGCGACGCCCTCGGCACAGGTACTCCACCCCGACGGCGCGGCGCCCCTCGAACCGGATCCGCGTGGCGAAGGCGCGGCAGACCACGTCCAGATTCGGGCGGCCCTTCGCGGGGGAGAGGTAGGCGCGCGCCGCGCTCCAGCGCCGACCGCCGTGGACGTTGCGATCGAAGCGGCCGAAGCCCTCCTGGCGATGGCCGTTCACGTCGTCGGCGAGCTCGTAGCCGGCCTGCTGTGCTGCCTGGAAGAACGCCTCGAACAGGGGACCCTTCGCGGGTCCTCGCTCGAGCACGAGGGGGCCGTCGCGGCCGCGGTAGGCGTCGTCCCCGTCTGCGCACGTCTCCATCCGCTTGAAGTACGGCAGGCAGTGGGCGTAGCTCCAGCTCCCGAGCCCCGGCTGCCGGGCCCAGCCGTCGTAGTCGAGCCGGTTGCCGCGCTGGAAGATCATGCCGTTGATGCTGCTGGAGCCGCCCAGCAGCCTGCCGCGCGCGTGGTAGATCTCACGGCCGGCCATATGGGGCTCGGGCTCGGAGCGATATCCCCAGTCGTAGAAGCGGCTGCCGAGCGGAAGCATCAGCGCAGCGGGCATGTGGATCCCCACGTCCCACCAGGCGTCGGGTCGGCCGGCCTCGAGGACCAGCACGCGCCGGCTGGGATCGGCGCTCAGGCGGTGGGCGAGCGCACAGCCCGCCGAACCACCGCCGACGATCACGAAGTCGTAATGCGGATCGCTCACCGGCTAGCCCGGATTTTTCATGATCCCTCGTCGCGAGGGGACAGAGTGTGCGTCAGATTCGCGGCCCTCGGACTGGAGGGGGCCGAAGGCGTACCTGTAGGTACGTCGAGGTGCCCGGAGGGAGAAGGTCGCGAAGATGGCGTGCAATCTGTTCCCGCAGCAGAGGGTTTCATGAATAGTCCGGGCTAGG
>JBDLIK010000065.1:0-10857 GCA_039714895.1 Myxococcota bacterium
CGCTACGGGACCGACCCCGAGCGGGTGTTGGCGATCCTCCAGCAGGTGGCCGAGGCCCATCCGCAGGTGCTCAGGGCGCCCGCTCCCGTCGCGCTGTTCCGCGGCTTCGGTGACAGCTCTCTCGACTTCCTGCTGCGTGTGTGGGTTGCGCGCTTCGACCAGTGGTTCGTGGTGCAGAGCGATCTCCACGTGGCCGTGAACCGGAAGCTTGCCGAGGCGGAGATCGAGATTCCCTACCCGCAGCGCGATCTCCATCTGCGCAGCGTCGACGCAGAGGCCGGCCGGACCCTGTCCCCCCCCGGTCCGGCAGCAGGCGCTGAAGACCCCACCCCGCCTTAGTTGCGGAGCTCCGGAGGGAGCTGGAAGACCACCCCCTCGTCCGCCGCCGCCAGCGAGTCCACCCGCTCGGCGCCGAGCGCGCGCAGCCGGTCCACCACCTGCTCCACCAGCAGCTCCGGCGCCGAGGCTCCCGCCGTGACTCCCACGCAGCCCACACCCTCGAGCCAGCCCGGATCGATGTCGCCCGCGTCCTGCACCAGGTAGGAGCGTGCGCCGCGCTTGGCAGCGATCTCCACCAGGCGGTTCGAGTTCGAGGATTCCGGCGCGCCCACCACCAGCACCACCTCTGCCTCTCGCACCAGCTCCTTCACCGCGTTCTGGCGGTTCTGCGTCGCGTAGCAGATGTCGTCCTTGCGCGGCAGCGCGATGGCGGCGAAGCGCGCGCGCAGGGCCTCCATGATCTCCTGGGTGTCGTCCACCGAGAGCGTCGTCTGGGTGAGGCAGGCCACGCGGCTGGGATCGCGCACCTCGACCCGGCGGACGTCGTCGGGACTCTCCACCAGCTGCATGCGCTCCGGTGCATGGCCCATGGTGCCCTCGACCTCGACATGGCCCGCGTGTCCCACCAGGATGATGTCCGCGTCGCTCCGCGCGAAGCGCTCGGCCTCCACGTGCACCTTGGTGACGAGGGGGCAGGTGGCATCGAGGGTGCGGAGGCTGCGGCGCGCCGCGGCCTCGCGCACCGCAGGCGAGACTCCGTGCGCGCTGTAGACCAGCAGGGATCCGGACGGCACCTCGTCGGGGTCGTCCACGAAGATGGCGCCCTTCTCGCGCAGGCCCTCCACGACGTGGCGATTGTGCACGATCTCGTGGCGCACGTAGACCGGCGGTCCGAAACGCTGCAGGCACAGCTCCACGATCTCGATGGCCCGGTCCACTCCGGCGCAGAAGCCTCGGGGATTGGCGAGCAACACGCGCACGCCGGCAGGGTAGCAGTCCCGCTCCGAGCGCCGCCGCGCCGGTGCTACACTGCCGCTGCCCGGGGTGGGACCCGGGCGCAGCGGCGAGAGGAACCCCATGGCGGATCTCGAGAAGTTTCACGCCGAAGTGTGCAGCTGGCTGGATGCCCACTGTCCGCCGTCGGTCATCGGCCAACCCGTTTCCGAGCTCGACGGCAACTGGGGCGGCCGCAAGGCCAGCTACGCGAACCCGGACATGAAGGTCTGGCTCGAGGTGGCTGCCGAGCGCGGCTTCACGGCCCCCACCTGGCCCGAGGAGTACGGGGGCGGCGGCCTGTCCCCCGCCGAGGGCAAGGTGCTCACCCGGGAGATGGCGGCCCGCAAGATCCCGCCGCCGCTCATGGGCTTCGGCCTCACCATGATCGGCCCGACGCTGCTGCAGTTCGGCACGGAGGAGCAGAAGCGCGAGCACCTGCCCCCCGTCTGCCGAGGCGAGATCCGCTGGTGCCAGGGCTACTCGGAGCCCGACGCCGGGTCCGACCTGGCGTCCCTCAAGACCCGGGCCATCCGGGAGGGCGACGAGTTCGTGGTGAGCGGCACGAAGGTGTGGACCTCCTACGCGGACAAGTCCGACTGGATCTTCGCGCTGGTCCGTACGGATCCGGAGGCCAAGAAGCAGGAGGGGATCACCTTCCTGCTCATCGACATGGACGACCCCGGCGTCACGGTGCGGCCCATCCTGCTGATCAGTGGGTCGTCCCCCTTCTGCGAGACCTACTTCGAGAACGTGCGGGTGCCGGTCCGCAACGTGGTCAGCAAGATCCACGGCGGCTGGACCGTCGCGAAGGCGCTGCTGGGCCACGAGCGCAGCATGATCGCCGATGCCTTCGGGTCCATGAGGGGACGCGGCAGCGCAGGACTCCCGGCGCTCGGCCGACAATACCTGGGTGAACGGGACGGGCGGATCGCGGACCCGCTGCTGCGCGACGCCATCGCCCAGAACGAGATGGACAGCCGTAGCTTCCTGCTGACCCTGCAGCGAACCCGCGACGCCGCCAGGGCGGGCCAGCAGCCCGGGCCCGAGACCTCCATCTTCAAGATCTACGGCACCGAGCTCAATCAGCGCCGGGCCGGGCTGACGGTCGAGCTGGCGGGCCCCCAGGGCCTGGGCTGGGAGGAGGGCGCCGGCTTCCACGAGGAGGAGGTGGCGCGCACCCGCAACTGGCTGCGCTCCCGGGGGAACTCCATCGAAGGGGGCACCTCGGAGGTCCAGCTCAACATCATCGCCAAGCACGTGCTCGGCCTGCCCGACTGAGCCTGGCCCGACCGAGACTGGGAGATTGCCGTGCAGCTCGTCCTCAGCGAAGACCAGGAGCTCCTCGCCAAGACCGCTGGCGACTTTCTGTCGGAACGCTCCCCGGTCGCCCGTCTGCGCGGGCTGCGGGACTCCCAGGATGCGACGGGCTTCTCCCGGGAGCTCTGGAAGGAGATGGCCGCTCTCGGCTGGGTGGGGATCACCTTCCCCGAGTCGGTGGGTGGCGCGGGCATGGGCTTCGCCGAGCTGGCGGTGGTGATGGAGCGACTCGGCCGAGTCCTCGCCCCCGAGCCGTTTCTGTCCACGGTCCTGCTCGGAGGCGAGGCGCTGCGCCTGGGCGGTAGCGAGGCCCAGCGGGCCCACTGGCTGCCGCGGCTGGTGGAGGGCGACGCAGTGCTCAGCCTGGCCCACCAGGAGCCCGGCGCCCGCTTCGACCTGGCCGTCGTCGCCACCCGAGCGGAGCCGGCGGGAGAAGGCTTCAGGCTCCAGGGCGAGAAGATCGGCGTCCTGGATGGCGCCGTCGCCGATGCGCTGGTGATTCCGGCCCGGCAGACCGGTGCCGACGAGGCACGGGAGGGAGTCACCCTCTTCCTGGTGCCCGCCGACGCGCCGGGTCTCGCAGTGGAGCGCCAGTCCCGGGTCGACTCCCGGGGCGCCGCCCGGCTGCGCCTCGACGGCGTCCCGGTGGACACGGAAGCGATCGTCGGGGAGTCCGGCCAGGGCGTCGAGCTGCTCGAGACGGTGGTCGATCACGCCACCCTGGGGCTCGCGGCGGAGATGCTGGGCTCGATGTCCGAAGCCTTCGAGCGCACCCTCGACTACCTGAAGCAGCGCCAGCAGTTCGGCTCGGTGATCGGCAGCTTCCAGGCTCTCAAGCACCGGGCGGCGCGCATGTTCATCGAGGTGGAGCTGGCCCGCAGCGCCGTCCTGGCCGCGGCTCGCGCCGTGGACGCCGGAGCCGACGACGCCAGCCGCCTGGTCTCTCTCGCCAAGGCGCGCTGCTCGGACACCGCCATGCTCGTCGCCTACGAGGCCGTGCAGATGCACGGCGGCATCGGCATGACCGACGAGCACGAGATCGGCTTCTTCCTCAAGCGCGCCCGGGTGGCCGAGCTCACCTTCGGCGATGCCGCCTGGCATCGCGATCGCTGGGCACGCCTCTGCGGCTACTGAACCGGGTGGGCCTCAACCACACGGAGAGGATGCTCCGGGCGTGTCGCGGAGAAGTCGTCGATCGCCCGCCGGTCTGGCTGATGCGCCAGGCCGGGCGCTATCTGCCCGAGTACCGTGCGGTGCGAGAGCAGGTCTCCTTCCTCGAGCTCTGCCAGGATCGGGACCGCGCCGTGGAGGTCTCCCTCCAGCCTCTGCACCTGCTGGGGTCCGAGGCGGTGATCGTCTTCTCCGACATCTTCGTGCCGTTGCTCGGGACCGGGGTCGAGGTGGACTTCCGGCCGGGCCCCGTGATCGCCGAGCCCATTCGTTCGGCCGAGCAGGTGGCGCGGCTGCGGGTTCCCGATCCGCGCGAGACGGTGGGCTTCGTGTACGACATCCTGCGCGCTCTGCGCCGGGAGCTCGAGGGGCCCTGCGTTCCCCTGCTCGGCTTCGCGGGGGCGCCCTTCACGCTGGCCGCCTATCTCGTGGAGGGCCAGGGCTCGCGGACCTTCTCGACCCTGAAGCGCATGATGCTGCGCGCGCCCGAGGTGCTGCAGGCGCTCCTCGGCCGGCTCAGCGAGCTGGTGATCGCCCATCTGAACGCGCAGATCGAGGCGGGCGCCCAGGTCGTGCAGCTCTTCGACACCTGGGCCGGGATCCTCTCGCCTGCCGACTACGAGGCCTGGGTGCTGCCGGTGCACCAGGAGATCGCCGCCCGGGTGGACCGCGCGGCGGCTCCCCTCATCCTCTACGTGAACGATGGCGCTCACGTCGTCGGCCCGATGATCGAATCTGGAGCCGACGTTCTCTCGCTGGACTGGCGCGTGGATCTCGGTGCCGCGTCCAAGCGCATCGGAGCGCGCGCCAGCGTGCAGGGCAACCTGGACCCGTGCGCGCTCCACGCGCCCCGGGAGGAGATCTTCGCGCGGGTGCGCGGCCTGGCGGCGGCGGGCTCGGCCGCCCGGGGCCACGTCCTCAACCTGGGTCATGGCTGCCTTCCCGATACGCCCGTGGAGGGCGTTCGAGCTTTCATCGACGCCGCGAAATCGCTCCCATAGGTGCCAGGGGGACCCCGGTGGACGTCGTCGTGGTGGGATCGGGGATCGCGGGGCTCGCGGCAGCCAGCGAGCTGGTCCGCGCCGGCCTCGACGTCCTCGTCTGCGAGGCGGCGGAAGAGCCCGGCGGGGTGATCCGCAGCGTGCAGCGGGATGGGTACTGCTTCGAGCAGGGGCCCAACACCTTCCGAGTCGGCGCTCCGTTCGCGGCCTTCCTGGATCGACACGGCCTCGGCGAACGGCTCCTTGCCGCCTCGCCTGCCAGCCGTCAGCGATTCCTGGTACAGGAGGGCAAGCTGGTCCCGGTCCCCTCGGACCCGCTGCGCCTGGCGACCACCCCGCTGCTCTCCGGGCGCGGCAAGCTTCGCCTGATTCGGGAGCCCTTCGTCGCCAGGGGGGATCCGACCGGGGAGTCGGTGGCTGGCTTTGCGTCGAGACGACTGGGGCCCGAGGTCTGCGAGCGTCTGGTGGGCCCGTTCCTGACCGGCATCTACGCCGGGGACGAGGCTCGTCTGGGCGCCGAGGCGGTCTTTCCGAGCCTCGTGGAGTACGAGCGCAGGCACGGCTCGATCGTGCGCGGAGCGCTGTCCTCCGCCTTCTCCCGAGGCCGCGAGCGCGGGCGCCCGGGGATCTACTCGGGGCGCCAGGGAATCGCCGATCTGCTGGCCCCCCTGGTGGCGGCCCTGGGCGATCGTCTGCGGGTCTCGACCCGGGTGGAGGCACTGGCGGGGGATGGGGCGGGCTGGCGGGTCGAGATCGCGGGACCCGAGGGTCAGAGCTCGCTCTCCACCCGCGCCCTGATCCTGGCGACGCCCTCCGCTTCGGCGGCGCGCCTGCTCGCGCCTGTGGAGGCGGAGGCCGGCCGGCTGCTGGAGGAGATCGAGTACGCGCCGGTGGCCTCCGTGGCGCTCGGGGTGGACCCCTCCAGCGCGCGCGAGGCGGTCCGGGGCTTCGGGTTCCTGGTGCCGCGCGACGAAGGGGAGGCGCTGCTCGGCTGCCTGTTCATGAGCCAGCTCTTTCCGGGGCGGGCGCCGGAGGGCCGCGAGCTGCTCACCTGCCTGCTGGGCGGGGTGCGCCGACCCGAGGTCCTGGACGACGACGACGACGCCCTCGCCGGGCGCGCCCTCGACAGTGTCCGGCGGCTGCTGGGACTGCGTGGCGAGGAGGCCGTGCTCGGCGTTGCGCGCTGGGCCCGTGCAGTGCCCCAGCCCGACCCGGCCCACCCCCGGCGCGTCCAGCGCCTCGCGGCCTTGATCGCCGACCTTCCCCCGCTGGCCCTGGCGGGCAGCTATCTGGCCGGGGTCTCGGTCTCGGACAGCGCCGGGAGCGGCCTGCGCGCCGCGAGCTCTGTGCAGCGGCGCCTGCGCGCCTGAACGCTGCGGCCGAGGGCGCCCGCGAGCCCGATTCCCAGCGCAGCCGCGAGGCTGCGTCTCGGCTCGGGCACGACGCGGAAGGACCAGATCTCGCCCCTCACGTAGTCGGCGAAGAAGTAGTGGCCCCACAGCTCGGCCAGCGGGCCGCCAGCCGTAGTTCTCGCCGCCGGCGCTCGAGGCGGGCTGCAGGTCCAGCTCCTCCCGTGTGTTCTGTCCCACGTCCCCGATGTAGAGATCCCCGGTGATCCGATCGAACCCCCGCTTGCGCGGCGAGCGCCCTCACGCCGGGGTCCGGATGCGGTCCGCAACGGCGCTCACCCAGGCGGGCTGCGCGTTGGGGCAGGGCACCAGATGGAAGTCCTGCCCCCCGAGGCCCAGCCAACGCTCGCGGCCGCGGATCCCGATCTCCTCCAGGCTCTCGAGGCAGTCGGCCACGAAGGACGGGCACACCACCGCCAACCGGCGGACCCCGGCGGTGGCGAGCTCTACCAGACGGTCGTCCAGGTAGGGGCGGATCCAGGCGGTACGACCCAGACGCGACTGGAACGCGATGCTGCTGCGTTCGTCGGGCAGCCCAAGGGCGCTTGCCAGAGCGCGTGCCGTCGAAAGGCACTGGGCGCGATAGCACCAGCGGACAGCCTCGCCCCCGAGGCAGCAGTTCTCGGACGCCAGGCAGTGTCGACCCGTCGGGTCGGTAGCCAGGATCTGTCGCACGGGCAGTCCGTGAAAGCTCATCAGCAGGTGGTCCGGCTCGAAGGTGTCGAGGGCCGCCTGCGTTCCCTCGGCGAGCACCGCCACGTAAGCCGGGTCGTCGAAGAAGGGCCCCAGGATCTCCGGCTCCGGGAGGCCCTTCGTCCGTTCCACGCCGGCGCGAACGTGCAGCGCCGCGCTTCCCGAGGAGGGCGCGGCCTGCTGAGGGAAGAGCGGCACCACGATCAGACGCTCCACACCGGTGGCCTGCAGTCGCTCGAGGGCCGGGCCCAGCGAGGGCCGCCCGTAGCGCATGGCGAGCTCGACGTGGTAGTCCCCGCCCAGATCCTTGGCGAGGGCCGTTGCGAAGGACCGGGAGTGGACCAGGAGCGGAGATCCCTGCTCCGTCCAGATCGCCCGGTAGGCACGGGCCGACCGGCCTGGCCGGAAGGGGAGAATCACCGCGTGGAGCAGCAGCCAGCGCAGTGGCGCCGGAAGATCGATCACCAACGGGTCCGAGAGGAACTCTCGCAGGTAGCGGCGGACGTCCCGGGTCCCGGGCGAGTCGGGAGTTCCCAGGTTCACCAGGAGCACCCCGATGGGTGCGCTCACGCGCGTCGCCTCGCCATGCCGCCGAACCAGAGGGAGCCGCCGATGTAGTAGGCCGGGTAGAAGAGCGAGAGGAGCAGGACGTGGAAGGGAGCGACCCGCTCCGGCCAGGCCACGCAGGCCCCCAGCGCCACCATCCAGAGGGCACCGCCCACGTTGGTGGTCCAGTAGAAGACCTTCATGCGGCTCGGGTACAGGTACTTGAGCGGAACGAAGACGAGCACCGAGAGGGCCACCACCAGCGCGCTCCCGATCTCTGGCGCAGTCTCGAACAGCCACAGGTAGAGGGCCACGACGTTCCAGTAGGACGGGAAGCCCAGGAAGAAGTCGTCGTCGGTCTTGGCGTCGGCCTGGCAGAAGCCGTAGCAGCTCGCCAGCACGGGCAGGGCCACCAGCGCCGGATGGAGCAGGGCACCGGAAACCACCAGAAAGACGACGGCCACCACCACGTAGTTGAGGAAGTCGATGATGTCGTCGAGGCGCCTGCCGTCCAGTCGCGCGGCATGCTCCTGGACCCGGGCGGCCCGGGCCAGCGAGCCGTCCACGCAGTCGATGAACAGCGCGAGCAGCATGAGCAGGGCAGCGGAGCGCAGATTGCCGACACCGAGCGAGAGCAGGGCGCCCGTTCCCACCACCGCGCCGAGCGCCGTGAAGGCATGGACGCCCCAGGCGAGCGCCGCGCGCACCATGGAGCGGGAGCCGGCCTCGCTCTGGATCACCCCCTCGCCCCGCACGTGCCGCCTCCCGACCTTCTCGCAGGCTTCTGGATCAAGCCGAACCATACCAGAGCCGCTATATTGAGTGATTCCGAGCTTCTAGCTTCTCGGAGGAGGCCATGGACCGGCGCAGCGAACGCACCACCCGGATGCTGGACGTGCTGCGCCAGGGAAGCGATTCGTTCGTCACCACCAAGGTGGACGCGGTCTTCAACTGGGCCCGCAAGTACTCGATGTTCGCGTATCCCTTCGTGACCGCCTGCTGCGGCATGGAGTACATGTCCGTCGCGGGTCCCCGCTACGACGTGGACCGCTTCGGCTGCGCGCTGCCCCGCTTCTCGCCCCGGCAGGCGGACCTGCTCTGGGTGGTGGGGACCATCACGCACCGACAGGCCCCGGTGCTGAAGAAGGTCTACGACCAGATGGCCGAGCCCAAGTGGGTCATGGCCTTCGGGGCCTGCACCTGCTCCGGCGGTCCCTACAACAACTACGCAGTCGTCCAGGGCATCGACACCCTGATCCCGGTGGACATCTACATCCCCGGGTGTCCTCCCCGACCCGAGGCCGTGCTCGACGGCCTGATGAAGCTCCAGGCCCGCGTGCAGATCGAGAGGGTCCCGTCGCTGGGTCGCCACCGGGAGATCGAGGAGCTTCCGATCCCCGTGGTCGAGAAGCCCGTCGCCTGAGGCGTCCGCGGCCGAGGACTCCGGCCGCGCCAACAGGGGAGCGCTTGGCTCGCAGCGACAAATTCGATCTCGCCGTGCTCGGTGCCGGCCCGGGCGGCTACGTGGCCGCCATCCGTGCCGCCCAGCTGGGGCTCTCGGTCGCCGTGGTGGAGGAGGACCGGCCCGGAGGCGTGTGCCTCAACTGGGGCTGCATCCCTTCCAAGGCGCTGCTCACCGGCGCCGAGCTCGTGGAGTCCCTGAAGCGCCACGGGGAAGCCTTCGGCATCGACGCCGGGGGACTTCGCGTCGACTACGCGAAGGTCGTGGACCACAGCCGGCGCTGTGCGGATCGCCTCTGCAAGGGGGTCCAGGGGCTGCTCCGCAAGAACCAGATCGAGCTCGTGTCCGGCCGGGGCCGGCTGCTCGGAGCCGGGAGCATCGGGGTGTCCGGCGCCACCGAGCGGGTGGTGGAGGCCGAGCGGGTGCTGCTGGCCACCGGCTCGGCCGAGTGGGCGCCGCCCGGTCTGGTGGTGGACGGAGAGCGGGTGCTCACCTCCCGGGAGGCCCTCGACTCGCGCCGGGTGCCCGAGCAGCTGATGGTGATCGGGGCCGGCGCCGTGGGGCTCGAGTTCGCCTACGTGTACGCGATGTACGGCTCCCAGGTGACGGTGGTGGAGATGGCCGATCAGGTGCTCCCGGGTGCGGATGCGGAGGTGGCGGCTGCGCTCCAGCGTGAGCTGCGGCGCAAGCGCATCGAGGTCCAGCTCGGCACCCGCTTTCTCGGCCTCGAGCGCACCGTCGGAGGCGTGGAGGTGCGCGTCGAGAGCGGCGAGGAGGCCCGGACGCTCAAGACCGATCAGGTGCTCGTGGCGATCGGTCGCCGCCCCCGCTCGGACGATCTCGGGCTCGAGGCGGCGGGCGTGGCCGTGGACGAGCGGGGCTTCGTGAAGGTGAACGAGCGACTCGAGACCAGCACTCCCGGGGTGCTGGCCGTCGGAGACCTGGCCGGTGGACCCCTGCTGGCCCACAAGGCCAGTGAGCAGGGGATCGCTGCGGTGGAGTTCCTGGCAGGAGAGCGCCAGCACGCACTGGACCCCGAGCGGATCCCGGCGTGCATCTACTGTCAGCCCCAGGTGGCCTGGATCGGCAAGACCGAGGCCGAGGCCCGCGCCGTCTACGGGGAGGATCTCCGCGTCGGCCGCTTCCCGTTCACCGCGTCCGGCAAGGCCGTGGCCTCGGGACACACGGCGGGCTTTGCGAAGATCCTGGCGGAGCCCCACTATGGCCAGATTCTGGGCGCGCACCTGGTCGGTGCCGGCGCCACGGAGCTCATCGCCGAGATCGGCCTGGCCATGACCCTCGAGGCGACGACGGAGGAGATCGCGGCCACCTGTCACGCCCATCCGACTCTCTCGGAAGCCCTCATGGAGGCGGCGTTGGCGGCCGAAGGTCGATCTATCAACTTCTAGAGCAAGCGAAGCGCGCAGTGAGGCGGAGCCGAACGGAGTTCATCAGAAGGGAACCCGTCCAGGGGGAGGCAGACGATGGAGATCGAGGTGAAGCTTCCGGAGCTCGGCGAGAGCCTGGCGGAGGCCACCGTGGGCCCGTGGCTGGTGAAGGAGGGCGACCGGGTGACGGCCGACCAGCCCCTGGTGGAGATCATCACCGACAAGGCGGATGCCGAGCTGCCTGCCCCGAGCGCCGGAGTGGTGGAGAAGATCCTCGTGGCCGAAGGAGACGTGATCGCCGTGGGGACCACCGTGTGCCGCATCGAGGCGGAGGCGGGCGCGCAGGTGGCCCCCGCGCCGCCCAGGACGGATCCCGCACAGGCGCGCCGTCAGCCCCGGGCCACGCCGGTCGCGCAGCGGGCGGCCCGCGAGGCGGGGGTGGATCTGGGCGTGGTTCCGGGCACCGGCGTCGGCGGACGCGTCACCCGGGAAGACGTTCGCCGCGAGGTCGAAACACCCGCATCCCCGCAACCCACGGCGCCCTCCGAGGCCCGGCCGCGGCCGCCCTACGCCCACTACGATCTCGAGCCCGGCGA
>JBDLIK010000066.1:0-10675 GCA_039714895.1 Myxococcota bacterium
ACATTTCTTGCCGGTGCACGGACCGTCAACCGGGCCGGACTTCGTGCCGATGAGCCTGGTGCGGGGAAGGAGTCGAGAGGAGCGCGATGGACACGAACCGTCTGCTGGATGCGGGAGAGTGCGGTACCCATCTGCTCTTCGAGCACCAGGCCATCGAAGAAGCCTTCGCCCAGCGCGTGGAGGACCTGCGGGGGATCGTCGGGGCGCGTCTGGAGGAGATCCACGCTGCGGTGGAGCACGTGGTCTCGGTTCCCGATCTTCCAGCCGCCCAGCGCTTCGTCTCCCGGCTTCCCTCCGAGGTCCGGCACGTGCTGGTGATGCTCTACTTCGAGCTCCTGGAAGGCCGGGTGCGCGCCAAGCAGCCCCTTCACTGACGCTGCCCTCGGGCGGCCCCTCGGGCCGAGGCTTCAGCCCGCGGAGCCCAGAGCACGAGCGCGTCGCTCTCGCGGGCGCCGTTCGTCCGTCCGGCGGGTGGCCTCCAGCAGCTCGGCCAGGTGGAAGCGGGTGGGCACCCGCACCCGCTCGCCGCTCTTGGTGCGGAAGAGCAGGAAGCCCTTTTCGAGCGCGTGGTGAAAGAGGTCGCGCAGCAGGGCGACGTCACGCTGGCAGTACGCTTCGATGAGATCGGTGCGACCCTCCTGCCACCAGCGCAGGGCGTCGAGTCCGTCGCCGCTCTTGCCGACCCCCAGCGTCTCCTCGGCCAGGTGTCCCAGAGCGATCCGGAATCCCAGTCGGGCGTGGATGGCCTCCAGCAGGTCGAAGGTGGGCAGCGCCTCCAGGTCTTCGTCCGTGTAGCCCCGCAGCACGTGGTAGTCGAAGCGCCGCACGTTGAAGCCCACCACCAGGTCTGCCTCCCGGAGCCGGGCGAGCAGCTCGGGGAGGCGGGCCTCGGGAAAGGTCTCGGAGCGACCCTCGCGCTCGTCGTGCACCACGGCGAGGGAGACCCGCATCAGATGAGCGTTCTGCCAGCCTCCCACGTCGGCGGCGCTGCGCTGGGTCTCCAGGTCGAAGAAGACCACCCGGGGCGCCACCGGCGGGACGGCCACGACCGGCGAGGGGCTCTGCCGTGGCTCGGGAACGGGCGCTTCGACCGGGGCCGACAAGGACTCGCGCCCGAGAAGCAGGCGCAGGGTGCGGACGGCGGCCGGCTTGTCGATGGGCCGGTTGCCGCTGCCGCAGCGAGGCGAGTGCACGCAGCCCGGACAGCCCTCGTCGCAGGGGCAGTCCTCCAGCAGCTCGAGGGTCGCACCGAGCAGGGCCTCGATGCGATCGAACAGGGTGGAGACCAGGCCCACGCCGCCCGCGTGAGCGTCGTAGAAGAAGATGGCAGGATGGCCCGTCTCGGCGTGACGTACGCTCGAGATCCCGGCCACGTCGTGGCGATCGCACAGAGCAAACAGCGGGAAGAGGGAGAGGGCGGCGTGCTCCGTGGCGTGGAGACCCCCCATGGGATGGCGCCCCGCCGCTTCGATGCAGGCCGGGATCTCGTCGGGGATCTCCAGCCACAGGGAGGTCGTCTCGAAGGAGGTGGGGGGGAGCTCGAGCGGCTCCCGGGAGAGCAGGTCCTGGCCGTGGATGCGTCGGCGCTCGAATCCGGTGATCCGGGTGGTTACGCGCACGCGGCCCTGCACCAGCCGGAAGTTGCCGACGGGTCGGGCGCGCCGGCGCTCGAGGATCTCCGTCTCCTTCTCGGACAGAACGCGCGTGTAGTGGGGAACGCGGACCGCGCTCACGCGGGCCTCGTGGTCCACCAGATCCAGCTCTCGCACGAGGTACTGGCGGGCGCGATGCAGGTAGATGGCGCCCTCGTGACACTCGGAGAGCACTCGCACCGAGCCGATGGTGCCGACGATGCGCGGCCGACCTCCATCCTCGGGCTTCTCCACGATCCGCCAGGTCTCCCCCCCGGCGCGCAGGTTGATCTCGCGATGGGGCAGACGGCGCGCGGCGAACCAGGTGGTGCCCTGCTCGCTGCGCAGCAGCCGCCCGCTCTCCTCGAGCCGAGCCAGCGGCTCTCGGAGGTGGGGCTCCGCGAGCCAGGGCTCGCCGTCGCGCAGAGGCACCTCCGCGGCGGCACAGGGCAGGTGCGCCGCCAGGATCTCCGGATTGGTGGGATCCACGACGGCGTGCTCGAATCCGCGCTCGAAGAGCGTGCGTGGGTGCTGCACCAGATACTGATCCAGGGCGTCGGCCTGGGCGACCAGGGCGACCAGCCCCTCCCGGACCCGGCCCACCCGACCGCTGCGTTGCCAGGTGGCCACCTGGCTTCCCGGGTATCCCACGAGCAGGCAGACGTCGAGGTGCCCGACGTCGATGCCCATCTCCAGGGCCGAGGTGGAGATGACGCCGAGCAGCTCACCCGAGAAGAGCTTCTGCTCGATCTCGCGTCGCTCCTCGGGCAGGAAGCCGGCCCGGTAGGAGCTGATGCGATCGGCCAGGGACGGATCGGCCTCGACGATCCAGGTGTGCATCAGCTCGGTGATGGTGCGCGCTTTGGTGAAGGCGATGGTGCGCAGCCCCAGGCGCACCGAGTGGCGGAACAGACGCGCGGCGAGGGTGTAGGGCGAGGCCTCGGGACGGAACAACAGCACCTCGCGCCGGGGCAGCGGGGCTCCGCTCTCGACCACCACCCGGAAGGGCATTCCCGAGAGTCCTTCCGCCAGCTCCCCCGGGTTCGCGATGGTCGCCGAGGCGGCCACGATCTGGGGCGAGGCCCCGTGGAAGGCCGCGACCCGACGCAGGCGTCGCAGCAGCTGGGCGACGTGGGAGCCGAAGATGCCGCGGTAGGTATGAAGCTCGTCGAGGACGATCAGGCGCAGGTTGCGGAAGAAGGGCGCCCAGGTGGCGTGGTGGGGCAGGATCCCCAGGTGGAGCATGTCGGGGTTGGTGACGAGGACCTGGGGCGGATCCGCACGGAGCCGCTTGCGCTGGGCCGGCGAGGTGTCTCCGTCGTAGATGGCGGCCCGGGGCGGGGGACGACCCGCCGCGAGGCGGTTGGCGTCCGCTTCGAAGCGCGCGCGCTGATCCTGCTCGAGGGCCTTCAGGGGAAAGAGATAGAGCGCGTGGGTCTGCGCGTCTTTCAGCCAGTGGCCGAGGGTGGCGAGGTTGTAGACCAGGGTCTTGCCACTGGCGGTCGGCGTGGCCAGGACCACGTTCTCGCCCCGTTCGAGGAGGTCGAGGGCCCGGGCCTGGTGACGGTAGAGCGCGGCTCCGGGAGGGAGGACCGGGGCGAGGCGCTCCAGGGCCTCGGGCAGGGCCGGCACCCGCCGGGCGGGCTGCGCCGGGAGCGACTCGTGATGTTGGAGACAGGAGGCGAGCCCCGGCTCCGCGCGCACGAGCGCCAGCAGTTCCTCGATCCCGGCCATCGAAGCCGCGGGACCTCCGGGTCCTCTGGAAGCACGGGGAGGACGCAGTGGGGGCGCGGTCCGTGCGGCTGTTGGAAGGGGGGGAGCCCGCAGTATCGCGTGGCCCGCGCCGGTTGCAAGCGCCGTGGGCACCGGGACCCACGCGGACCGTTGGCGCGGAGGGCGAGGGAACCCCAGTCGCGCCCGCACTTACGGCTGGCCTTTCGAGCACGAGGTCACTCTTCTAGACTCCGCCGCTTCCGGCCGCACGGCGGCGGAAGGGAAGGGCGGGGTTTCGTGGAGGGTCCTCGACGCATCGAGGTGAGCAGCGAGCTCGAGCCGGCTGTCATCGACGGCCGGCTGCTGAACGAGATGTGCGCTCACGCCCGGGAGACCTGCCCGGAGGAATGCTGCGGGCTGGTCACGGGCCCGGAACCCGGGCGCTACGATGCCGTGCACCGCTGTGGGAACGAGATGACGCGGCTGCATCTCGCCGACCCCACTGCGCATCCCCGAGATGGCACCCGCGCCTTCCACATGAACGAGCTCGACTATCTGAAGGTCAGCGAGACTGCCGCCCGGGAGGGACAGCAGGTGACGGCCGTCTATCACTCCCACGTTGGCGCTGGCGCATATTTCTCGGAGCTCGACCAGGAGTTCGCTTCCCAGGCGCTCTTTCCCTTTCCGGACGCGGACCACCTCGTCCTCGCAGTCTACGATCGGCGGGTGATGGAGCTGGGACTGTTTCGACGGAATCCGATCGGCGGCTTCAGCGGCCGGCCCGTCGTGGCCGATCCTTCGTGAGGCCCAGGAAGGCTTCCCTCGTGCTGCTGATGGGGCTGGCCTGTGCAGGGCGGGGGGTCGACCTGCAGGCGCTGCCGGACGCCCCCATCGCCTTCGTGCATCGAAACCTCGAAGAGAGCGATCAGCGCGCGGAGGCCCTGGCTCGGGAGGACCGCCAGGCCTCGAAGCCCGGGACGCTCCGGCTGAACGACGTCTCCGAGCTGCTGGGGCTCGGAGCCAGCCCGGCCGAGCGTCGGGCCGCCCAGCTCGGCCATCTCGCCCTGGCCGATCCCCGCACGGGTCGGGTCGAGCGCATCTCCGCCGCGCTCCCCGGAGCCCGCCCCTTGTGCTGGTCCGGCGACCGGGATCGCCTGCTCTTCGTGAGCTGGCGGCGCGAACGCCCGCAGCTCTACGAGTACTCCCTCGCTCGCCGGGACGTGCGGGCGCTGACCCGGGGTCCCGACGCGCACCCCTTCGGCTGCTACGGGCCCGAGGGCCAGCTGGTGGTCGCCCGGGTGGCGGTGGTGGGGGAGGGGGTCATCTCCCGGCTCTTCGTCCACGAGCAGGGCCAGCGGCCGCGCGCCCTCACCGAGGGCCCGGGAGACAGCAAGCCCGTCTGGTCGCCCGGAGGATCCATCCTGGCCTTCGAGACGCTGGGACCCGATGGCCAGTCCGCCATTGCAGTCATCGATCCCGACGGGGAGCAGCGGCGACTGCTGGCTCCCGGCCGGGACCCGGTTTTCACTCCCGATGGCGAGTGGATCGTCTGGAGCGCTCCCTCCCGGGGGCGCTGGCGGCTCTGGCGCATGCGAGCCGACGGCAGCGGCAAGCGACGGCTGGGCGAGAGCGTGTTCGACGAGCATGATCCGGCGGTCGCCCCCGACGGGCGCTACCTGGTATTCGTCGCCGAGGAGCCCGACACGGTGGCCCAGCAGCTGATGGTGCGCCCGCTGGAAGGGGGAGGACTCCGACCGCTGCTGGGAAGAGACGAGGGGATGAGCCCCGCGTGGTAGAACAGAGGCTGCAAGAGGAGGTTTGCCGATGAGAGAAGACCTGGTCCCGGTACATGGAGGCCTCGATGAGCCGGTTGACCGTGTCGTCCCGCTCGGGGAGCGCGGGCGGTTCCTGGCGGAGGCGGCCGGCCTGCCCACCGTGCGAGTGAGCCGAGCCGATCTGTCCACCGTCTACCGTCTTTCGGACGGCGCCCTCTCGCCCCTGCAGGGTCCCATGGATGCCGAGAGCTGGCACCGGGCGCTGGACGAGGCCGTCGTGCTCTGCGGCGGTCGACGCTTCGCCTGGACCATCCCCCTGGCGCTTCCCCTCGAAGACTCCGAAGCCGCTGGACTCTCGTCCGGGGGCTCGGTGGCCGTCGTCACCGAGCAGGGCGAGCGGGTCGCCATCGTCGACGAGGTCGAGGTCTTCGACTGGGAGAAGGAGAAGTACGTCGAGAAGGTCTACCGGACCCGACGCTTCGACCATCCCGGCGGCCACAGCCTGAAGGACGATCCCCGCAGCAAGCTCCTGGGAGGCCGCATCCGGGCGCTTCCCCAGCCGCTGAACCCCGAGTACGGCGAGTTCATGATGTCGCCGCGCCTGACGAGGGCATTCATCCGCGAGCACAAATGGGAGCGGGCGCTGGCCTTCCAGACCCGCAATCCGCTCCATCGCGCCCACGAGTATGCCCTGGTGGCGGGGGCCGAGCGTCTCACCGGCCAGGGCGCCTTCACCGGCGTGGTGCTCAATCCCCTGGTCGGGGAGCTGAAGGGCGACGACGTGCCCGCGGCCACCCGCATGCGCTGCTACCGGGTCCTCCACGATCGCCGCCTGCTCGGGGAAGGCGACAAGGACGAGGAGCTGTGGAGCCGTGCGGGCTACGATCTGTGCGACGTCTTCGAGCTGATCGGTCTCGACATCAAGATGTTCTACGGCGGGCCCAGCGAGGCCGTCATGCACGCGATCTACCGGCAGAACTACGGCTTCTCGGATCTGGTGATCGGCCGCAAGCACGCCGATGCCCCCTTCGACGATGGATCCCCCATCTGGGGGGACTTCGACGCCCAGGAGGTGTTCGACGACCTGCCGGGCGAGCTTCAGCTGCAGCCCTGCAAGATCGGGTTTGCTGCGTTCTACGAGTCCCTGGGACGCGTCGACCTCACCGAGCGGCATCCCGAGGAGAAGCCGGTCACCGTGAGCGGCACGCGGGTGCGCGAGCAGCTGCGCGGAGGCGAGCGCCCGGATGCCCGCATCCTGCGCCCCGAGATCGCCGACATCCTGATCGAGGCCTACCGGAGCTAGCACATCAATGCGGGTTGGGGTCGTGCGGGAGAGCAAGGACCACGAGTTCCGGGTGGGGCTCGTGCCCGATGGGGTGCAGACGCTGCACGCGCTCGGCCACGAGGTCCTCGTGGAGAGTGGGGCCGGACGGGGCAGCGGCTTCGACGACGACGCCTACACAAGAGCGGGGGCGCGCCTGGTGGACCGCGAGCAGGCGTGGTCGTCGCCGGACCTGGTGGTCAAGGTGAAGGAGCCCAACCCGCAGGAGGTGGCGCTGCTGCGTCCGGGCCAGCTGCTGTTCACCTACCTGCACCTGGCCGCGCTGCCCGAGACCGCCGAGCGACTCATGGCCGCGAAGGTCGTCGCCATCGGCTACGAGACCATTCAGGAGCCCAACGGGTCGTTCCCCGTGCTGGCGCCGATGAGCGAGGTCGCGGGGCGACTGGCCGTCCAGATCGGCGTGACCCTGCTCCACAAGAGCCACGGGGGCAAGGGACTCCTGCTGGGTGGGGTGCCCGGGGTGATGCGGGGGCGGGTCACCGTGGTCGGGGCCGGGACCGTGGGGACCAATGCCGTCCGGGTTGCCCGAGCCCAGGGCGCCGAGGTCTATGTCCTCGACGTCGACCTCCAGCGGCTGTCGTATCTCTACGACATCTTCCAGGGTGAGCTCAACACGCTCTTCTCGAATGACGTGAACCTGGCCCGGGCGGTACGCGGCAGCGATCTGTTGATCGGTGCCGTCTACGTTCGCGGCCGACGGGCGCCGACCCTGGTGACCGAGAAGATGGTGGCGACGATGGAGCCCGGATCGGTGGTGGTGGACGTGGCCGTGGACCAGGGTGGCTGCATCGAGACGATCCGACCGACGACCCATTCGGCTCCCACCTACACCGTGCACGACGTGATCCATTACGGGGTCACCAACATGCCCGGTGCGGTTCCCCGCACCTCCACCTGGGCGCTCACCAATACGACCTTCCCCTACGTGAGAGCCATCGCCGAGGAAGGCATCGAGGCCGCGGTGCGGGCGCTGCCGGCGCTGGCCCTGGGCGTGAACCTCTGGCGGGGCGAGGTGGTCTGCGAGGGCGTGGCCGAGGTCCTGGGAGTCCCCGCCCGCGCGCTCGAAGACCTGCTCTAGAGCATGCGGATGCGCGCCTGCCAGGCGGTGGCGAGAAGGCTGCGGCGGTCGGTGCCCTCTTCGGGATAGACCGCGTAGCCGAAGGCCAGCGCCGGCCGCAGCGGCGCGCAGAGGTCTTCCTCGGACACCAGGTCCTCGGCGACCCCCCGCGCGAGGGCGCTCACGTGCTGCTCGGCGTCCTCGCCGGGATCCGGCAGCAGGGCCGCCAACTCGGCGTCCCCCACCCGCGCCAGGATGTCGAAGGCGCGCAGCCGCTGCTGCAGGATCTCCGCGGTGCGCAGCAGCACGCGGTCGGCGCGGGTCGGGTCGAGGGTCGAGCGTATCTCCGCCAGGTTCTCCAGCCGGCAGAGCACCACGGCCAGCGCCCCGGGGCGCCCGCCCGCACGGGCCACCTCCTGGTCGATGCGGCGGCCGAGGTAGTTCGCGTTGGGGAGTCCCGTCTCGTCGTCGAAGTTGCGGTGCTGGCGGGTCCGGGCCTGGAAGCGGGCGTTGGCCACCGCGCGCTCGACGTAGCCCACGTAGCGCTTGAAGACGCGCAGGTCTTCCTCGTGGAAGCTGCCGGGGTAGAAGCGGTCCGGGGCCACCTTCTCGTAGAGCCCGAGGGTGCCCATCAGCTGTCCCTCCTGGCGGAGGGGAGCCACCAGCAGCGATCGGATCCCGGTCTCGCAAGCGCGGTAGTCGGGCTCTTCATCGAGGCTTCGCATCATCAGGGGCTGTCGGCGCTTGAGGACGTCCACCGAGACCCGCTTGTCGAGTCGGAAGAGGCGTTCCTGGAAGCTGCCGTCCGCGGCACCGTAGTAGGAGCGGATCACGTAGCGCCGGGTGGTGTCGTCCCGGAGGCGGACGACGGCGTGGTCCGCCGCAAAGATGAGGGCAGCGGAGGACGTGGCCAGGCGCAGGACCTCGGCCACGTCCCGACAGGAGACCAGCCGGATCCCGGTCTCGTTGATGGCGTTCATCTGGGTGGCCCGGGCGGCGAGCCGGGTCTCCCGCTCTGCGTCGGCGATCTCGTCCGCAGTCGCGGCTGCTACCTCGAACAGGATCTCTTCGAGGACCCGGTCCGCACCCGCGCCCGGCGGCGCCGGGCCGGCCTGGACGGTGAGGACGCCAAGCAGGCGTTCCCCGGCCACCAGGGGCAGGGCCGCGTAGGCCAGGTGCCCCTCGCCCTCGCGCAGCAGGACCGGCGCACGCCCCTCGGCGGCTCGACCGTCCACGCCCTGTCCCGGCTGGATCCGGTACTCCCCCGCGAAGCCTCCGCCGGTCAGCGAGGTGGCGGCCAGCCGCAGCTCGCGTTCGTCGGGATCGTGGAGATAGAGGGTGGCCACCCCGTTGCCCGCCCGGGCCGCCACCCGCTGGCAGAGCAGGGTGAGCCGGTCCAGGAAGGGAGCCCGCTCCGAGAGCGCCGAGCGAACCTCGCGGACCGCCTCGTAGCGCGCGGCCGCCTTTCGTTGCTGCTCGCGGTCCTTGGCGCGGAAGATGATCTCCGCATCGAGGCGGCCGAGCTCCTCGGCGAACCCGAAGTCGGCCTCGGAGAAGGCGTCCTCCCGGCGGGAGTGATGGAGGTTGAGGACGCCGATCACCTGGCCCTCGTGAATCAGCGGGAGGCACAGCGAGCACAGGAGATCGCTGCGCTCGCGGAGCCCGGTGAACTCCTCGTGGGCCGCCTGTCCGCGCACGATGCGGGGGCGGGCCTCGGCGGCCACCCGGCCTGCCACGCCCTCGCCGAACGCGACCCGGACCTTGGCCTGGATCTCGGGCTCCATGCCGATGGCGTAGGCCACGCGAAGCATGCCCTCCTCGGTGTCGAGGAGCATCAGGGAGCCCCCCTCGGCGCCCGTCGTCGCCACCGCCACCTCCAGGATTCGCGAATAGAGCTCGCAGGAATCGCGGGTGAGGTCCACGGACTCGACGATCTCGTGGAGCGCCTGCAGCAGCTCCTGGCGACGCTCGGGGGTCGAGGCTTGGCGGCTGTAGAGGAGCCGGGCCGTGGCCGGGGTCACCACCGGGACGCCCTGGGCGAGGGCATTCGGGAGCCCGGCCGGAGCGTCGTCCGGACGTGCGTCGATCAGCGCGACGAGGCCCGGCAGCTGCGCCGCGGCACCGGGGTCGTCGGTGAGGACCTGCCCGGCTCGCGCGGCACGTTCGGGCCCGAGCGGGGCCAGCCGGCGCCGGGCCCCTTCGAGATCGGCGTCGAAGATCAGAGCGAGCTCGAGCTCGGGATGGTCCTGCAGCAGCGGGATGAGCTCGATTCCCTCGTTCCCGGTTCCGAGCATGGCGAGGATGCGGCGCATCAGCCGCCCGGATCCGGCACGAGATCGCCGAGGGTCAGGGTGAGGGCGACGGTCAGCCGATTGCCGTCATCGTCCTCGAGCTGGAGCGGGACGCGCAGGGTCCGGCCGTCCACCCGCTCGGCGGGCTCTGCAGAGTGCAGCGCGAGCCCGCCTCCGCTCACTGACTCCACCTCCACCGAGGGCGCGTCGGCTGGGGGGGATGGGACGTCTTCGCGGGCGCGCAGCTGCCGGACCACCGCCTTGGAAGCGGTGGTCAGGGCCTGCAGCACCGCGCTCCCGTCCGTCGCCACGGACTCGAAGGTCGCCACGCCCCGCATGTCGAGCTTGCGATGGAGCTCCTCGAGGGTGAAGGGATCGGAGAGGTCTCGCTTGTTGTACTGGATCACCAGCGGGACCTCGGAGAGGGGCCGCCCGTAGGCGGCCAGGGAGGCCCGCAGCTCGTCGAGGGAGGCCAGGTTCTCGTCGATCCGCTCGCGCTGGGCATCGATCACGAAGACGACCCCGTCCACCCCGTCCAGGAGTTGCTTGCGGGTGGGCGCGTGCTCGGGCGCCCCCGGGACCCCGATGATCTGGATGCGCGTGCGCAGGCCGCCGACCTGCCCGAGTTCGATGGGGAGCAGGTCGTAGGTGGCGCTGGGGTCGAGACCGGTGGGCAGGGCCCGCAGCCGTCCGCGGTGGTCTGCCCGAAGCCTCTCGGCGATGACCTGGATGCAGCGGGTCTTGCCGGCCCCCTCCACCCCCCAGTAGAGGATCCGCGCGTTCACCTCGCCGCGATCTTCGTTCCGCTCCGCCATCAGATCTTCCCCTTCTTGGCGAGGATGCGCCGGGCGTGGGTGGCGACCGCG
>JBDLIK010000067.1:0-10511 GCA_039714895.1 Myxococcota bacterium
TGCGTTTCTTGACGCGCCCTCCCTCGCGGTAGGACTCGCGCAGCAGGACGGCGGGAGGAGAGCTTCGGTTGGGCACCCGCTCGATATACATGGCTACTACATATGCCAGATATCCTCCAAGAACACAACACTATTCTCCACATTTACATGGCTACCAATCCTCGATCCCACCGCGCCGAATTCCGCTGCCGGGACGCGGACTTCCCACCATCAAGCCGTCAGATTTCGGAGGAACTTCGGGCTAGCCGTCGCAGGAGTCGGGAAGCGGAGCTTCCTCTGCGAGGGCCGCGGCAAAGCCCGGCTCGAGCTCGGTGCGTCGGAAGCCGGTGCCGGGGGTGCCTCGGAAGGCGACACCCCCGTAGCCGCCCGGCTGCATGTGGGCCCGGACGATCACCTCCTGGTCCGCGTCGATGGAGACGGGACCCCCCGAGCGGGTGAAGGGCTGCTCGTCGACGTGGCTGTGCGCCAGGATGCGCCGATAGAGGAGCTTGCCATCGGGGGTGAGGACCTCCCACCAGTTCGCGTACTGCTCGCAGCCCGCGTCGGGGCTCTCCACCGTGACGCGGAGCAGGTAGGAGCCGGAGCTTCCCAGCACCCTGACCTCACGCACGTGGGCGCGGGGCGACCGCGGCGCTTCGGGCTCGGGCGCCATCGGAGGATTCGCGAGCGCGGCCACTGCGACGAGGACTCCGAAGAGACTCCCAGAGAGGGCCACGAGGCGTCGAAGCAGGCGGTTCTTCATCGGATTGGTCTACTGCCTCTGCTGAAGGTTCGTCAGGCTGAACAGGCCGTCGGGAAGATCCACGTCTACCTGGATCCCTGAGACGACCAGTAGAGACTCGGTCCCGTTGGCGAGATCCTGGATCCTCACGGACCGCAGCACCCAACCCGAGCCCGCGCGCTCGACACTGGCCGGATCACCCCGCATGACCTTCTGCAGCGCGCCGCCCTCGCCGTAGAACTCGATCTGCAGGGGCAGGCAGGTCTCCCGGTCCATGAAGTACTCCACGCGCGCGAAGCCCGAGCCCTCCTCGGGCGCGAGCCTGGCCCGAACCCGGTAGACGGCGCGGCCCCCGAGCAGCGCATCCGGCAGCCGCTCCGCCTTCCCATCCACCGCGAGCCCCTGCAGACGAGCGATGTCGTCGTAGCTGAAGTCGGTACCGAACAGACGCCCCGAGGCGCTGCGCGGATGGATGCGCCGCACCTTGGCGACGGCTGGAAGGAATACCCACATGTCGTGGGTCGATTCGCGCTCGTGGAGGAGGTATGCCGATCCGCGCACGTCCGGCGGCTTTTCGAGCTCGATGAGGGTCTGAGAACGTCCTTCGTCGTCGAGCTTCCAGCGCATCTTGCCTGCGAGGGTGCGGGTGCCGCCCGTGCGGTCCACCGACCTCAGCTCGAGGGAGACGACACTCGTGCGACCGGGAACCTTCGCCTCGCATGCGCGCACCTCGGCCAGATCCTCGGCCTCCGCCTTCCCCGACAGCGCGAAGCCGAGGAGGATGGCGATCGGCAGGAACAGGGGCGGCCTCCGGTGACGCTGGCTCGGTGTGCTCACGGAGGCGCAGCTCTTCACTCGCTCCCCGAGAGCCGTTCGGGGGTGAAGGCCTCGCCCGGGATGGAGGCATCGAAGGTGATCTCCTCGATGGTCATGCTGCTCGAGCTCTCTGCCCTCAGATCGTTCAGGACGATGGAGCCGGGCACGTGAAGCGGCCCTCGCACGTGGATCTTCTCCGGGTCGATCAGCATGCTCTTGCGCAGGCGGTCGCCAACCTCGAAGAGATCGATGCGCAGCGGCACGCAGGTCTGCGCATCCACGTGGAAGACCACCCGCTCGTAGGCGGAGTCGTCCTCCGGCGCGGGCTGGCCCTCGACGACGTACACCTTGCGCCCGGCCGTCTCGGAGTCGGGCAGGCGCTCGAGCTCGCCGTAGTGGGCGATCCCATAGAGGCGCTCGATGTCCTCGAAGGTGAAGTTGGTCCCGAACAGCCCCCCGCGGGACGCCTGGCCGCTGACCCGCCGGGTCTGGCCTAGCTCGGGAAGGTAGAGGTAGAGCTCGGCTTCCTCGCCGCTGGCCCGCTCGCGGACCAGGAGGGCGGCTCCCTTCAGATCCGCCGGTTCGAGGAAGCGCAGCACCAGGTCCGAGCGATCCCCCTGCCGACGCCAGTAGAGGGTGGCCCGGGAGGTGTTCTCCGAACCGCTGCGGTCGACGGACCTGAGCGCCAGGGCCTGGACCGTGGAGCGCTCCGGCTCGTTGCGGCTCATGCAGGCCAGGATCTCCTGGGGAGTCTCCAGGGCCGAGCTGGCCTCGGCCAGGCCGCAGAGCAGGATCAGGACGGACAGGGCGCGATGCATGAGAGCCCCTTCCAGAGGGTTCCCACCCATGATACCGGGGCGGACCCCTCCGGGCTCTTCAGGCTCCTAAACCACGAGGGTGAGGGCTCGCTCCGCCACGCAGTGGCGGATGGCGCGCTCCGCGTTCTCCGAGAGCTCCGTGAAGCGCACGGCCATGCCGGTGGGAAGGCCCCGGCGCATCAGGTTCCCCGGCACGTTGGCATAGACCACCTGCCCCGCTGCCTGCACCGTCTGGGGAGGCAGGGAGAGCTCGAGCCTGACGGACACGCCCGGCAGGGAGGGGCGCAGCGTCTCGAGAAAGGCCCCAGTGGCCGAGAGCGTGCGAACCATGGCCGACTTCGAGCGGCCTGCGGCCTGCACCCGGGCCGAGAGATCCGTGGGGACGCGCGTCTCGATGCGCTCCACGTCCTGGACCGGCCCGGCCATGGCGCGGTTGAGCTGGAAGCGCAGGGTGCTGTCCTCGCAGGGCTCGAAGGCCGCGAGATCGACACCGGCCGCGCGCAGCTGGCGGCGGATTTCGGGTTCAGGTCGGGGGCCCACGGCCAGGCAGCCAAGCGGCCCGTCGGCCAGGCGCGCCCGCATTTCCTCGAGAGCGCTGGAGAGGTCCGCCGCCGGCAGGGAAGCCGGCACCAGGATCGCCCGGAAGCGGAGCTGCCGCTCGCCCCCCAGGCGGAAGGCCTCCTCCGGAGACTTGGCGCCGACCGAACGATAGCCGAGCCGCCGCAGACGATGGGCCACGACGCCGACGCGAGGATCTCCTCCGTGGAGCAGCAGGAGCGTTCCGGAATCCGTCATCGGATGATCCCCTCTGGCTGGATCGGCGCTCCGGAGCTCCGAGTTGAGAAGCCGCACAGCTACCCACCGATCTCCGCCAGGCGGCGCTCCGCACTCTTCACCCGGGCGGTGAGTTCGCGCAGGAGTTCGAAGGAGATCTCGGGCATGTCGAGGACCAGCTCCCTCAGCTGATCTCCTCGCAGGGAGAGCAGACGGGTGGGGCCGGCCGAAATGGCGGTCGCACTGCGCGGCTCGTGAGAGAGGATGGCCATCTCGCCCAGATAGCTGCCGGGCCCGGCCGTGGAGAGCTGCAGCCGCTCGCCTCCGCCCGATTCCTTGTAGAACTCCACCCTCCCTTCGAGGATCACGAAGAGCTCGTCTCCGGTGTCTCCCTCGCGCACGATGAGCTCTCGGTCCATGTACTGGACCTCGGTCATCAGCGCGTCGATGGCCTCGATCTGCTCGAGGCTCATCTGGGCGAACAGCGGGACCTGAGTCAGCAGAAGCAGCCGTTCCATCGGAACCTCCATCGAAGTGTCGCCGTCGCCAAGCGCTGCGGCAGCCGCGCGGGTGAAGCGCCCGAAGCGAGAAGCGACCTGCAGAACGTCGTCGAGGCTGCGCGCCTCCGGGACGAGAGAACGGGCTACCGCCGAGCGTTCCTCCAGCGGACCCTCCTCGAGGAGTGCGACGAGCAGGCGCGCGCCCTCGCGGTCGCCGAGCAGGGAGAGCACCTCGAGCGCGTCGGCCCGGACCCGGCTCGACGAGAAGCGCAGGTTCTTCTCCAGGGTTCGCACGACACCGGGCGCCTCGCTGCGCTCCAGGACCGCGAGCGCTACCCGCACGTGCCGCCCGAAGGCGTCCGCCAGGGCCCGGCCCATGAACCGCACCGGCAGCGCCGGGTCGGACGGGAGCGCGTGGAGAGCGAGCAGCGCCTCCCAGGCCCGATGCAACCGGCTGCGAAACTCCCCCTCGAGCACCTCGAGGGCGTCGGGTGTGCCCAAGCCGACCAGCACCCCGAGGGCGGCCTCGACCTCGCCGCTTCGGTCGGAGGCCACCAGCCGCCGGGCGTGCACAAGTCCCGCATCGCCCAGACCGGCCAGGGCCTGCCGCGCGTGCAGCCGAACCTCGCGCGAGGGGTCGCAGATTCCGGCCACCAGCACGTCCGCGTCGGCGGGATCGGGATGCCCGGCGAGCGCCACGAGGCCGGCGGCGCGCACCTGCGGGTGGGGGTCGCGAAGCGCCGCTCGGGCCGGGCCGCGCCATCCATCGGGCAAGCCGTCGGCGCGCGCGACCCGCTCGAGAGCCGCCGCGCGCACCGTGGGCTCGGGATCGACACAGTGCACGACCGCCTGCTCGATGCGGGCCTCGGGAAGCACACCGAGCGCCGCGGCCGCCAGGATCGGCTGCGCGGCCCCGAGCATCTCGTCGAGGAGCGGGCCGCCCTCGGCGCCGAGGGCGGCGGCCGCCGAGGCGCGGATGCGCGGGTCCGTATGATCCAGGCAGCGGTGCAGCTCCGCCCCCAGGCGGGGGCCCGGCGCAGCCCCGCTCTCCCTCACTCCCGCCAGGGCAGCCAGCCGCACCTCGGGATCGGAGTCGCGGAGGGCGAGCGCCAGACCGGTCTCTCGCTCGGGGGCGCCCGCCGCGGCGAGCGCCTCCAGGGCCGCCCGCCGGACTCCCGCCTCCGGGTGGTCGAGGGCTGCGAGCAATCGGTCGCCGAACCCATGGCGGGCGAGCACGCGGGCGAGCTGGGAGAGCAGACGCAGGGGCGGGCGTCCCCCACCGCGGGACTCGTCTCCGACCAGCGACGTCCAGATCTCCGCCATCGGCTCCGCCTCGCCCGAGCCGATCTCGCGCTCGATCTCGCTCGGGGCCAGCCGCCCCGCGCGCAGCTCCTCCACCAGGGCGTGCAGGTACTCGCGGCGGACGCGGAGGTTCGCCAGCCCGTAGAGGGCGGCGGCGCCTCCTCCCACGGAGCACACCACCCCCCACGAGAGCTGCGATCCGAGGGCCAGCAGCAGCAGTCCCGCCGCACCCATCCCGGTGTTCGCCACGATCCCCTCGAGGAAGCCTCGCACCCGGCCCCGGTAGCGCAGCGGCAGGGCGTTGTAGGCGAGGTTGCGCACGGGACTGGCCAGGGAGTTCTCGAGAGCCTCCCGGTCGAGGCGCGCCCCCACGGCCATCGGCACGCTGGGGCTCCAGGCGAGCCCTGCGAAGGTGGCGACGGTGAGGAGCGGGTGGATCAGGTTCGCCGTCGGCACGCCGAAGCGCGGGATGAGCCAGCGACTCACCGCGGTCGCCACCGCGATCTCGAGCAGGTTCCCGCCGGCCAGGAAGAGGCCGAAGAAGAGCGCCAGCTGTCCGGCGTCCGGGAAGGCCTCGGAGAAGATCTCCGAGTACGCGAACTGGGCGATGAACAGCGCCACCACCATGCCCAGGCTCGAGGCGATCATCCAGCGTCCGAGCGGGGTCCCGGACAGGTAGCGAGCCGCACCTCGCAGCCGCTCCACCGAGGTGTCGTCGGACTCCATCGACTCGAGGGGGATCCAGCGCCGCAGACGCGCCGAGTTGAGGAGCAGCAGCCCGGCCGCCGCCAGCAGCAGCAGAGCCCAGACAGCCACCAGCCACTCCGCCGCCAGCAGACCCCCGACCCCGGCGGCCAGCAGTCCCCCCGCCACACCCCCCAAGCTGGCACCGATGGCGAACAGCGGAAACAGGCGCTTGCTCGAGAGGGTATCGAAGTGGTCGCCGGTGAACGTCCAGTAGTGGATCAGGAAGACCGCTCGGGAGAGCCAGAAGAGACAGAAGAGAGCCAGGAAGGCCCAGACCTGTCCCTGGCCGGCGGCGGGTCCCACGACGAGGAGGATGGCCGCGCCCGAAAGCAGCATGATGGCGAACAGCTGGTCGTTGCGGAACGTGCCGACCACGGTCGAGTAGACGAGCGAGCCGAGCACCGCGACCAGCGAGGCGACGACGAAGGCGACGGGGAGCCGCTCGGGCCCGAGCTTCGCCAGGAAGAGCGATTCCGAGCCCGCCAGCCCCACCGTCTCGGCGGCCGAGACGAGGAAGAAGAGCGACAGGAAGAAGAGGAAGCGAGGCCGCTCCTGTCTGCGGACCTCGGGAAGGAGGCGGAAGAGAACGCTTCCCATCAGGACTCCCGAACGGACGGCGGAAGGTACCCGAGACGGCTCGTGGAAGCGGTCAGGAGCTCCCGGCGTCCGCGTCCTCGCCCAGCTCGTCGACGATGCGGGCGGTCCAGCGGGCGCGCAGGTGGGCGAGCTCGCGACCGAACTCCGCCACCAGCCGGGTGTACTTCGGGAGCCGGTCCCCGTTCTGCTTCATGTAGGCGTCCGCGTCCTCGCAGACCTGGAGGGTCTCTTGCAGGTCTTTCTCCAGCCAGGTTCTGGCCTCCCCGTAGGCTCCCGGACGCAGCAGACAGATCTTGAGGAGGCTGGGATCGCGGAAGACGCCCCGCTGCTCGGTGGGGTCGCCGAGCCAGCGGCGCAGCTCGCCGCGGCCCGCCTCCGTGATCGTGTAGATCTTGCGGAGCCGCCCGTCGTGAATTTCCTGGGTGTGGTGGATGAAGCCTTCGTTCTCCAGCTGCCGGAGGGCCGGGTAGATGTTGGCGTTCGTCATCGGGTAGATCCACGAATAGCCCTTGGCCATCTCCCGAAGCGCGTAGCCATGGGCCGGGATCCAGTCGAGGATGCCCAACAATGTGTGCCGAAGCGACATATGGCAGGCCGACCCTACCACATATGCTTCGCGACCCGACGAGCCGGCGGTGGATCCGCCGGGCCCGGGGCCGCGCCCCGGGTTGGAGCAGACCGTCAGGCGCGCATCAGCTCCCGGATCGCGCGCATTCCAACGGTGCGGATCCCCGCCGCCTCGAGGGCGCGGCGCCCCGCCTCGCCGCCGTAGAAGCGGTGCTCGAAGTCGCGCTGGTGGGCGGAGTCGGGGGTGATGGCCCGGAGCTCCTCGCCCCCCTGGGCCGCGTGGCAGATCAGGTAGTTGACGCCCGATCGCAGCCCCCGCAGCCGGGCCCGGTTGTGCACTTCGCCCTCGCCTTCCGGGAAATCCAGGGAGTTCGCATCGAAGGCATCGAGGATGGGCACCCCATCGTTCTCCAGCGAGTCCACCAGCTCGCGGATCACCCCGAGGGCCCCCCGAATGCCCGCTCGGGCCAGTGCCTCCTCGTCGGGACGCACCGCGAAGACCGGCAGCCGGAAGTCCCGGGCGAGCCGGGCGTAGACCTCGATGAACGGGGGGAAGAAGCAGGTGCCCATGTGGCTGTCGAGATGCGTCACGTCCACGCCCGCCTCGAGGGCATGCTCGATCTGGGCCCGCAGCTCGAGCTCCACCTCCTCCGGCTTCGCGCGTCCCACCGTCTCGAGGGTGGTGCGCGGGAGGAAGCCCTCGTCGTCGAGGAGCGACGGGACGGCCGAGCGGCCGGCGACCGGCCCCCAGCGGTAGTGCTCCCACTCGGAATTCAGGGTCAGGTGCACGCCGAGGTCGAACGCGGGCTCCGCCCTGGCACGCCGAGCCGCCTCGGCAAACCAGGGGCAGGGAACCATCACGCTGCCGCAGGTCGCGGGGCCGTTCTCGAGCGCCTGGAAGCCCCCCTCGTTGGCTGCATGGCACATCCCGAGGTCGTCCACATGAACCACGGCCACCCGATCGTCGGCTTCGAACCCGAGACTCTCCGCTAGGCTTCCAGACATGAGCATCCTCCTGGCGCGGAAGAGTAGCGAGGCGGGCTACCCTTTCCCCATGCCCGGCCTCGACCTTCCGGCCCTCGCGCAGACCGCCGCCGCCGCCGCCGATCTCGCTCGCCGGGAGATCCTGCCGCGTTTCCGACGGGTCGCGGTGGAGCACAAGGCGGACGGCTCTCCGGTCACCGAGGCCGACCGCGCCGGGGAGCGCGCCATCCGGGCCTTCCTCGCCGACGCCACGCCCGGGATCCCGGTGGTGGGGGAGGAGTTCGGAGGCGAGGCCAGCGGCCCGCGCCACTGGCTCGTGGATCCCATCGACGGCACGATCGCCTTCTCCCGGGGCATCCCGCTGTTCGCGACGCTGATCGCGCTGGTGGAGGAGGGCGAGCCGGTGGTCGGACTCATCGACCTGCCCACCCTGGACGACCGCACCCTCGGGTATCGCGGGGGCGGCTGTCACCGCAACGGGACACCCGTGCAAGTTTCGAAGGAGTCGGATCCCCGGCGCGCCATCGTTGCCCATGGGGACGCCATCTGCTTCGACCTTGTGGGCCGCCGCCCGGCCTTCGAGCGCATGGCCCACGAGCTGCCCTTCCTGCGCGGTTACACCGATGCCTTCGGACATGCCCAGGTACTGGCGGGCGGGGTCGACGCCATGGTGGACCTGATGCTCAACGCCTGGGACGCCGCGCCCACCCAGGTGCTGGTTCCCGAGGCGGGCGGTCGCTGCGAGACCTTCCCGCTCGGGAAGGGCAAGCTCGGCCTCGTCTTCGGAAGCCCCGCCCTGGTGGAGCTGTTGATGGGCTACCTGGGGGAATGACCGGCGCTATGCTCGGCGCCCCAGCGCGAGAGGACCCCATGGATCCGGACTCCCCCCGCCTGCCCAGCCTGGAAGACGCCCGTCCGCTGGTGGACGCCGCCGAGGCGCTGCTGGAACGCGCCCTGGAAGGCGCGCAGCGGGTCACCGAGGGTGGCAAGGCCATCGACGAGCATCAGGTGTTGACCGAGCGGGTGGCGTACGCGGCCACCGAAGGACGCGCCGCTCGGGAGCTGCTGGTGGCGCTGGAGTCGGCGGAGGACGCGCCTCCCGTTCTTTCGAGCTGCGCCGCAGCGGGCGCGGCGGAGCTGGTCCGCAGCCTGCGCGAGCGCCTGGCTCCCTCGGTGGACGATCTTGGCCTCGGAGAGACGGCCTTCGAGCAGGCGTTTCCCGCCGACACCCGCACACGGCTCCGCGCCGTGGCCCACGAGTCGGTCTTCCGATCCCTGGGACGCGCGGTGACCGAAATTGCTGGCCGCAACGACTGGCCCCTCGACGAGATGCACACCCAGGTGCGCGACCAGGTGCGCGAGTTCGCCACCCGCGAGGTGGCACCCCACGCCGAACGCATCCACCGCCACGACGAGATCATCCCCGAGGCGTTCATCTCCAGCATGGCCGAGCTCGGCTTCTTCGGCCTCTCGGTGCCCGAGGCCTACGGCGGCGTGGAGATGGGGAATCTCGCGATGATCCTCACCACCGAGGAGCTCTCGCGCGCATCCCTGGCAGCGGCGGGCTCGCTCATCACGCGGCCGGAGATCCTCACCAAGGCACTGATGAGCGGTGGCAGCGAAGAGCAGAAGAAGCATTGGCTGCCCCGCATCGCCTCGGGCGAGCTGATGGTGGGCATCTCGGTCACCGAGCCCGACATCGGAAGCGACGTAGCAGGCGTCAAGTGTCGGGCCGAGCGGGCCACCGTGGGCGGACGGGAAGGCTGGGTGATCAACGGCCCGAAGTCCTGGTGCACCTTCGCGGGGCGCGCCAACGTGCTGGCTCTGCTGGCGCGGACCGACCCGGACCCGAGCAAGGGCCGCAAGGGACTCTCGCTCTTCATCGTTCCCAAGGAGCCCTTCAGCGGGCACGACTTCGAGTACGAGCAACCTTCCGGGGGAAAGCTCTCGGGCAAGGCGGACGCCACGCCCGGCTACCGCGGCATGCACTCCTTCACCCTCCAGCTGGAGAACTACTTCGTGCCCGCCGAGAACCTGGTGGGAGGCGGCGAGGGCGAGGGCCGGGGCTTCTACCTGCAGATGGCGGGCTTCGCGGCGGGGCGGCTCCAGACCGGGGGACGGGCCTGCGGGCTGGCCCAGGCCGCCCTGGAGGAGACCGCGAAGTACGTGACGGACCGCCGGCAGTTCGGGGTGCCCATCTCCGGCTTCCAGCTCACCCAGTACACCCTGGGACGCATGGCGGCGAAGCTCGCCGGCGCCCGGGCGATCACCTACGCGGCGGCCGAGGCCTTCGACGCCGACGAGCGCGCCGCAGCGCCGCTGGCCGCCCAGGCCAAGCTCCTCGCCTGCGACGTGGCGGTGGAGGTGACCCAGCAGGGTCAGCTCATGCACGGGGGCTGGGGCTACGCGGAGGAGTATCCCATCAGCCGCTACGTGGTGGACGCCCAGGTGCTGCCCATCTTCGAAGGCGTGAAGCCGATCCTCGAGCTGATGGTGGTGGGACGAAGCCTGCTGGCGGGCTGAGAGGAGTGAGATGCCGGGCTTCTTCGTCCGCTTGTTGATCGGGGCCCTCGGGCTCGGGCTCGCGTCGGTGCTGCTGCCCGGGGTCCAGGTGGCCGGTCCCGGAAGCCTGGTGCTCGCCTCGCTCCTGCTCGGCCTGGTGAACGCGGTGGTGCGCCCACTGGT
>JBDLIK010000068.1:0-10460 GCA_039714895.1 Myxococcota bacterium
GTCCTCGAGCGGGAGGGCCTCGACCCGGTGGCCCTCGGCCAGCACCCGCTCGACGATGTCGGTGAGGTAGATCTCCCCCTGGGCGTTGCGATCGTCCAGCTGGGAGAGCGCCTTCCACAGCAGCTCCGTTCCGACCAGGTAGACGCCGGTGTTGCTCTCCTCGATGGCCAGCTCCGCCGGGCTGGCATCGGTCACCTCGACGATCCGGCGGACCCGACCCTCGCCATCCCGCACGACCCGGCCCGGCAGCGGCAGGCGAGCCGAGAGGAGCACCAGGCTGGCTCCCGTCTGCGCCTTCCGCTCGCGCATGGCGAGAAGGGTCTCGGCGCGCAGCAGGGGTGTATCGCCGTAGAGGATGAGGACGTCGCCGCCGTGGTCCTCGAGGGCCGGCCGGGCCTGGAGGACGGCGTGTCCGGTGCCGAGCTGGGGCTCCTGGACGACGAAGTGTGCCCGGCCCCGGAAGCGCTCCTGCACCTCCTCCGCGTCCCGGCCCACGACGACGACCAGCCGGCGAGCGCCGAGGCAGGCCACGGCTCGCAGCGGGTGCTCGAGCAGCGGCAGACCCGCAAGGTCGTGCAACACCTTGGCGCGCTGGGACTTCATGCGCGTCCCCTGACCGGCGGCCAGGATCAGCGCGGCAAGCTCGGGCTGCGAGGCCTGCATGGCTCTCTCCCCTGGTAGAGTCTTCGGCCATCCCGGGCGCGCGTTTGACCCCGGTCTACGGCACCCGGCGCCTCCGGGCCGGATCCCTGCCCGGAGTGGGCCCGGAAGCGTATCGCCTGGGAGCGACGCGGGGAATCCGGGCTCCCCCTCGGGGACGAGGTCCCTTGCTCAGCGCCCCGGCCCTCCCGTAGATTGGGGAGGACGGCCGGGGTGTGCCGCCCCGCCGGCCCCCCCGCCCCGGGGAGAACTCATCCGCGTCTTCGGCAATACCCATGGCCTCAAGGCCAACCAGGTCCGCCAGCTCGAACGCCTGTTTCGGCGCCGTCTGCCCGCGGATCGCCTGGTCACCCACGAGTTCGCCCGGGAGCTGACGGCGCTCACCGCCGAGATCCGTCGGCAGGTGGGCGTGCTGGTGGATCGCCGTGGCAGCGTGAGTCACGTGATGGTCGGCGACGCCACCTCCATCGAGCTCCCGGACTGGGGGCGCCTGCGCGCCGGCGCCGGACGCCTGAGAGGTCTGCGCTGCATCCACACCCACCTGGGCGACGAGCCCCTCACCCGGGATGATGTGACCGACCTGGCGCTGCTGCGCCTCGACGCCATGGTGGCCATCGCCACCGGCGAAGATGGTCTCCCGGGGAACGCCTACGTGGCGGCCCTGCTGCCCGAGAGCCGCGAGGGGTCGAGCATCCAGTACCTGGAGCCCGCGCCGCCGGCCCGGCTGGACCTCGACTTCGCCGATTGGATCCGCGCCCTCGAGGAAGAGCTGGCGCGGGCCGGGCGCACGCGCAAAGTGGCCGAGGGGGAGCGGGCCATCCTGGTCTCGGCGAGCGCTGAAAAGCCTGCGGATCTGGAGACCGGGCTCGCCGAGCTTCGGGAGCTCGCGCGCTCGGCGGGGGTCGCGGTCGTGGACGTCGTCCACCAGCGCCGTTCGCGACCGGATCCGCGCTTCCTGATCGGGCAGGGGCGACTCCAGGATCTGATGATCCGCGCCTTCCAGACGGACGTGGACCTGGTGATCGTCGATCAGGACCTGACCCCCGTCCAGGCCCGCAACCTGGGCGAGCGCCTGGATCTGCGCGTGATCGACCGCACCCAGCTGATCCTCGACATCTTCGCCCAGCACGCCACCAGCCGGGACGGCAAGCTGCAGGTGGAGCTCGCCCAGCTCAAGTACCTCCTCCCGCGCCTGGCCCAACGCGCAGACCGGGCGCTCTCGCGGCTGGCGGGCGGCATCGGCGGCCGGGGGCCCGGCGAGTCGAAGCTGGAGGTGGACCGTCGCCGCGTTCGCGATCGGGTTGCGCGGCTGGAGCGTGAGCTCAAGAGGCTGCGCCGGCAGCGGGAAGGCCGCCGAAAGCGCCGGAGCCGGCGGGGGCTTCCGATCCTCTCGATCGTGGGCTACACGAACGCCGGTAAGAGCACCCTGCTGCGGACCCTCACCAAGACCCCGGTGCACGTCGAGGACCGGATGTTCGCGACCCTGGATCCGGCGTCGCGGCGGCTGCGATTCCCCCAGGATCGGGAGGTGATCGTGACCGACACCGTCGGCTTCATTCGCGACCTGCCGCCGGACCTCGTGGCGGCCTTCCGGGCCACCCTCGAGGAGCTGGAGGAGGCGGACCTGCTGCTGCATGTCGTGGACGCCTCGGCCCCCGACCTCGAGCGGCGCATGGCCGCCGTGCGCCGGGTCATCGACGACATCGGGCTGGCGGAGACCCCGGAGCTGCTGGTCTTCAACCAGGTCGACCGGCTGCCCCCGGGCGAAGGACGCACCCTGGCCGAGCGCTTCGGAGGCGTGGCCATCTCGGCGCTCCAGCGAAAGGGCCTCGGGGAGCTCCTCGAGGCCGTGGAGCAAAGGTTGTGGGAATCCCGGTCGATGGGGGAGGGTCCGCGCGCGAACGCGCTGGCCCAGAGGAGGTGAACCGATGACCGTGCGCTCCAGGATCTCGGGGACCGGGATGTACCTCCCGGAGCGGATCGTCACCAACGCCGATCTCGAGAAGCTGATGGATACGAGCGACGAATGGATCCGCCAGCGCAGCGGCATCGAGCAACGCCGCTACGTCGGCCCCGGCGAGACCCCCGTGCTGCTGGCCGAGCGGGCCGCACGCATGGCCCTCGAGGACGCGGGGCTCGACGCAGGCGACGTCGATTGCATCGTCCTCGCCACCCTCTCCTCCCAGGCCGATTTCCCGGGAACGTCCTTCTTCCTGCACGACAGCCTGGGCCTCGCGGAAACGCCCTGCTTCGACCTGCGAGCCCAGTGCACGGGCTTCATCTACGCCCTGTCCGTGGCCGACGCCTTCGTGCGCTCGGGGCAGTTCCGGCGCGTGCTCGTGGTGGGCTGCGAGGTGCACTCCACCGGGATCGACCTCAGCACCGAAGGACGCGATGTTTCCGTGCTGTTCGGGGACGGCGCGGGTGCGGTGGTCGTGGAGGAGAACGCCGACCCTGAGGACCCGAGTGGCCTCCTCGCCATCCGCGTCCACTCCCAGGGCAAGTACGCCCGCAAGCTCTGGTGCGAGGCCCCCGGCTCGGGGCACCAGCCCAGGCTCACCGAGGAGATGATGGCCGAGAAGAGGCACTTCCCGCGCATGGAGGGGCGCTTCGTGTTCAAGCACGCGGTGACCCGGATGCCCGAGGTCCTGCGGGAGACCCTGGAGGCGGCAGGGACCAAGCTGGAGGACGTGGACCTGTTCCTGTTCCACCAGGCCAATCTGCGCATCAACGAGTACGTGGCGGGACAGCTGGGGATCCCCGCCGAGAAGATCTTCAACAACATCGATCGCTATGGGAACTGCTCCGCCGCCTCGATCCCGATCCTCCTCGCCGAATGCCAGCGGCAGGGCCGGCTCGCGCCGGAACACCTCGTCTGCATGACCGGCTTCGGCTCGGGCTTCACCTGGGGCAGCGCCGTCGTCCGCTGGTAGATCGCGCCTCGGCGAGGTTCCCGAGGGGCATGCCGCGCCGCGTTGGGATTGCGGGGCGAGAGGGCCGCAGCGGATTTGACAAGCGGCTCAGCGTGTTGATCTTTCCTTCATGACGCAGTGTGACTTGACCCGCTGACGCGTCGTGTTATACCTAACGGCCGTCTGAACCGGACCCCCCGTGCAGGGCCCGTCCGGCAGCCAGAGTCGGAGGACTGTAGCCATGGCCCAGGCCAACGTGTTCGAACAGGGGTTCGATCGATTCCAGGAGACGGTGAAGGACGTGGACAAGCAGGTCCAGCGCGTCCGGCGCGAGCTCGTGAAGCGGCGGCGTACCGTGGAGAAGGAGCTCCGCCGCCGGCGGACGGACATCGAGAAGCGGGCAACCCGCCGCATCCGGCAGCTGCGCAGCGAGCTCCGGCGCAACTCCACCTTCCGCCGCGCCGAGACCCTTCAGGCGGAGACGCGCGAGCGGATCGAGCAGCAGATCGACCAGGTGCTCTCTCGGGTTCCCGTCGCCTCCAAGAGCGACGTCGAGGGCCTCGAGAAGCGGATCGCGCGGCTCACCCGCCGCGTGCGCGACCTCGAGAAGACGAACGGGGTCGCGGAAGGCTAGTTGTGGGTCCGGCTGCGGGCGTAGCCCGCAGCCACCACAGGCTTCGCTCGCCTGCGGCTCGCTGCGCGCGCCTGTCGGCGCTTGCTGTGGGTCCGCCCGCTGGCGAAGCGCCAGCTCGCACCACAGCTTCGCTCGCCTGCGGCTCGCTTGCAGGTGGGTCCGGCTGCGGGCAGAGCTCGTAGGCCGAGCTAGGCTCGGGGAGCTGATCCCAGGAGATCCCCCGTGGCTGATTACACCGGCGTCGACTTTCTCGAGCTCGATTCGCTGCTGTCCGACGAGGAGCGGATGGCGCGGGAGGCGGTGCGGGAGTTCGTGTCTCGCGAGTTCCTGCCACTGATCCAGAAGCACGTGCGCCAGGACGGGTCCTTCCCCATGGACCTGGTCCCGCGCATGGCCGACCTGGGCCTGTTCGGCGCCAACCTCCGCGGCTACGGCTGCGCGGGCATGAACAACGTCGCCTACGGGCTGGTGATGCAGGAGTTGGAGCGGGGTGACTCGGGGCTCCGTTCGTTCGCGTCCGTCCAGGGCTCGCTGGTCATGTACCCGATCCATGCCTACGGCTCCGAGGCCCAGAAGGAGCGTTGGCTCCCGGAGCTGGCAGCGGGCCGGGCGGTCGGCTGCTTCGGCCTCACCGAGCCCGACTTCGGCAGCCACGCCTCGGCCATGCGAACCAAGGCCGAGCGTCGCGGGGATGGCTGGGTGCTCTCGGGCACCAAGCGCTGGATCACCAACGGCTCGAACTCCCAGCTGGCGTTGGTCTGGGCCCGCACCGAGGAGGGCATCTGCGGCTTCCTGGTCGAGACCGACCGCCCCGGCTTCGAGAGCCGCGACATCAAGGGCAAGTTCTCGCTTCGGGCCAGCGTCACCTCCGAGCTCTTCCTCCAGGACGTGGAGCTGCCCGAGGAGAATCGGCTGCCCGGGGTCCGAGGCATGAAGGGCCCGCTGTCCTGCCTCACCCAGGCGCGCTACGGCATCGCGTGGGGAGCCCTGGGGGCAGCCATGGCCTGCTACGAAGAGGCGCTCCGCTACACGAAGGAGCGGGTGGTCTCGGGCGGCCCGCTGGCGGGCAAGCAGCTCACCCAGGAGAAGCTGGTGGGCATGCTCACGGAGATCACCAAGGCGCAGCTGCTGGCGTGGCGTGTGGGCCGCCTGAAGGACGAAGGGCGCCTCCACCACACGATGGTGTCCCTGGCCAAGCGCAACAACGTGGACGTGGCCCTCCAGATCGCGCGGGCTGCGCGGGACCTGCTCGGCGCCAACGGCATCGTCGACGACTACCAGGCCATGCGCCACATGGTGAATCTCGAGACGGTGCGGACCTACGAGGGCACCCACGACGTCCACACACTCATCCTGGGCGAGCACCTGACGGGCCTGCGGGCGCTCTGATTGTGGGTCCGGTTCCGGGCAGAGCCCGGAACCACCACAGGCTTCGCTCGCCTACGGCTCGCTGCGCGCGCCTGTCGGCGCTTGCATTTGTGGGGCCGCCCGCTGGCGGAGCCAGCTCGCACCACAGGCTTCGCTACCGGGTTGTTCAGAGGCGCGCTGCGTGGCAAGATGGGCGCGGCCGGCCTCTCCCTTCCCCGAGAGAACCTCATGAGCCCCGAGCCCGCCGCTTCTGGCAAGAAGGCGGCCGACTTCCGCGACTTCGTTGCCGATGCACAGCCCGGCGTGCGCGAGCTCTACCGCCAGAACCACGCGGGACAGACCCTGGAGTTCGTGCTCCGCAAGAAGGCCGAGTACCTTCCGACGCGCCGGCAACGCATGGGGGTGTGGAAGGCGATGGAGGCGCTCTCCGCCTTCGTCGACGAAAGCGATCCGGACCTCGACCGGCCTCAGATCGATCACGCCCTGCAGACCGCCGAGTCCCTGCGCGCTTCCGGCGCGCCGGACTGGCTGGTGCTGACCGGTCTCGTGCACGACCTCGGCAAGGTCCTCCACCTGTTCGGGGAGCCCCAGTGGGCCGTGGTGGGCGACACCTTCCCGGTCGGGTGTGCATTCTCGGACCGCATCGTCTTTCACGAGCTCTTCGATGCGAATCCGGATCGCCGGGAGCCGGAGTACTCGACCCGCCTCGGGATCTACGAAGAGGGCTGCGGGCTGGATCGGGTCCACCTCTCCTGGGGCCACGATGAGTACCTCTATCACGTGATGCGCGACCACCTCCCGGAGGAGGCCCTCTACGTGATCCGCTACCACTCCTTCTACGCGCAGCACCGGGAGCGTGCCTACGATTTCCTGCTCGATGCGGACGACCGACGCCTGCTCGGGACCCTGCTCCGCTTCAACCCCCACGACCTCTACTCGAAGAGCCCCACTCCCGCCCACACCCGCGAGCTGCAACCCTACTACGAGGATCTCGTCGCCCGATTTCTGCCGGACGTGCTGGCCTGGTAGGGCTGTGGGCGGCCTGCTACCGGCCTGGTTCGGAGAGCCGTCGCTCGCGGCGCAGGAGCTCGAGGGCGTCGTGCACGCTTCCGTGGCAGCGGTCGACAAGCTCCCGGGCGCGGTCTTCGTCCACGCGGCCGAGCTCCATCACCATCCGCATCCCGCGGACGCGCAGCTTGCGGGATGCCGGCATCAGGTTGGTCATGCGATTGCCCTCCACCCGCCCGAGCCGGACCATGGTGGTGGTGGAGAGCAGGTGCAGCACCATCTTCTGGGCGAGGCCACCCTTCATGCGGGTGGAGCCGGCGATCACCTCGGGACCCACCACCGGAGCGATGCTCAGCTCGGCGGCGGCGGCGAGGGGCGAGCCCGGATCACAGGTGATGGCGATGCGGCGGGCTCCTTGCTCGGCCGCGTAGCGCAGGGCCGCCACCGCGTAGGGGGTCCGGCCGCTGGCCGAGATCCCCACCACCGCGTCGCCTGGCAGAAGCTCGCGCGCCTCGAGCGCCTGCCGGGCCGCATCGCCGTCGTCCTCGGCACCCTCCACAGCCCTCCACAGGGCGGTGGGTCCACCGGCGATGACCCCCTGCACCCGCTCCGACGGGTATCCGAAGGTAGGAGGCACCTCGGCCGCATCGAGGGCGCCCATGCGTCCGCTGGTGCCGGCGCCGATGTTGAACCAGCGCCCGCCCCCCTGGAGCACCAGCACCAGGATCTCGACCGCACGGGCGATCTCGGGCAGCGTCCGGCCCACGGCCTCGAAGGCGCGCAGGTCCTCCCCGTGGATGGTGTCCAGGATCTCGGACACGCTGCGGCGATCGAGATCCCGCGTGGACTCGAGGATCTCCTCGGTGAGGATTCCGTCCCGCATGGTTACGCTCTTCGGCTGCTGGCCCGCGACCTGAAACCGGACCTACCCCCGGCGGGGGCCCGCCCTTCGCTCGCCTGCGGCTTCGCCGCCTTGCGAAGGGCGGGGGGGTCTCCCTGCACCCGGCAAGCGTACCCACCGGTAGAATCGGGCCATGGCCTTCCTCGTCTCGGACTCCGCCCTCGATCGCCTGGAGTGGCCTTGTGTCGTGGCCCGGATTGCCCAGGAGTTGCGCACGCCCCTGGCGCGCCGGCGTCTGGAGGAGGCGGGGGCCCTGGGGCGTGGCCTGTTCGAGGACAGCGAAGGCCAGGTCCGCGAGCGGCTGGCGGAGACCAGCGAGGCCCGGGCCCTGCTCGACGCGGAAGCCGCACCGCCCCTCGGCGGCGGCGACCCTTCGGACTCGTTGTCGAGGCTGCGTCGCGGAGGGACGCTCGCGCCACGGGAGCTGCTCGAGCTTGCCAGCGCGCTGGGGGTGCTGCGGGACTGCGAGCGCTTCCTTCGGATCCAGCGCGAAGGGAGCCCGCGCCTGGCAGAGCTGGGAGCTGGCCTCCCCGACCTCGGCGACCTCCAGGAAGAGATCGTCTTCTGCATCGACCCGGAGGGTCAGGTGCGCGACGGCGCCTCCGAGGCGCTGCGCGAGGCCCGCCGGGAGGCTCGCTCGCTTTCGGCAGAGCTCACCCGACGCATCGAGGCGTTGCTTCGCAACCCCGAGGTGGCCGACGCCCTCTCCGACCGCTTCTACACCTTGCGCAACGAGCGTTTCGTGTTGCCCGTGCGCGCCGACGCGAGGCGTCGGGTGCCCGGGATCGTGCACGATGCGTCTGCCTCCGGTACGACGATCTACGTCGAGCCCGAGGCCATGGTGGACCTCAACAACCGCCTCAAGCAGGCGGAGCTGGCAGCCGCGCGCGAGGTCCAGCGTCTGTTGCGTGAGCTCTCGGCACGCGCGGAGGCTGCCCTGCCGGAGATCGAGGCCGGGCTTGCGATCCTGGAGACGCTGGACCATGCCTTCGCGCGAGGCCGGCTGTCCCAGCAGCTCTCCGGTGTGGAGCCGGAGGTCGGCCGGGAGGGGATCTTCCGGCTCCCGGTGCTCCGGCACCCGCTCATCGCCGGCGACGAGGTGGTGCCCAACGATCTGCACCTGGGCGAAACCTTCACGACGCTCGTGCTCTCGGGCCCGAATGCCGGGGGAAAGACGGTGGCCCTCAAGGCGGTGGCCCTGTGTGCGCTGTTCGTCCGAGCGGGGCTCCACGTGCCCGCTGCGCCCGGCACACGGGTCGACCTGATGGACGCGGTGTTGGCCGACATCGGGGACGCCCAGGATCTCGAGGCCCATCTCTCCACCTTCTCGGCTCACGTCTCCAACCTCTCCGCCATCGTCGAGGCGGCCACCGAGCACTCGCTGGTGGTGCTGGACGAGATCGGAGTCGGCACGGATCCCAGCGAGGGTGCCGCCCTGGCCCAGGCGGTGCTCGAGGCCCTCGCCGACACCCGGGCCCGGGTCGTCACGACCACCCACTACAACCTGCTGAAAGAGATCGCGGCGGTGGATGCCCGCTTCGAGAACGGCTGCGTCGAGTTCGATCCCGACAGCCTGACTCCCACCTATCGGCTTCGCTTCGGGGCCCCGGGAATCTCCACCGCCACCGCCCTCGCCGCCCGCTTGGGGCTGCGCAGCAGCGTGGTCGAGCGCGCCCGGACGCTGCTCGAAGGCGAGGACGAGCAGCTCAAAGGACTCGTGGCCGACCTGGCGCGCAGCCGGACGGAGGTGGACCGGGAGCGGGCCGAAATGCGTCGGCTGCGCGTCGACCTCGAAGCCGCCAAGGTCGACTGCGACACGAGACTCGCCGAGCTGCGCGATCGGCGCCGGCGCTTGCTGCGCCGGGTGCGCGAGGAGGTGGATCACGAGCTGCGCGACGCGCGGGCGCAGGTTGCGGCCGTGATCCGCGACCTTCAGCGCGGAGCCACCGCGCAGCACGCGAACCGCGCCCGGGAAGCGCTACGCCAGGTGGAGGACTCCCTCGCCGAGCGCCTGCGGGAGGTGGCGGAACCGACCCCGCCGGAATCCTCGGACGGGTCTCCGATGCAAGCGGGCGACACCGTCCAGGTCGATGGAGGGGCCACCGGCACGCTGCTGGAGCCGCCCGACCGACGCGGGCGTGCCACGGTCCAGCTCGGGTCGGCGCGCATGCAGGTGGCCGCACAGCGGTTGCAGCCCGTGGCCACCCCCCCGACGGGCCGGAGCCCGACCCGAGCCCCCGCGAGCGCTCTGCCGGACGGCCCGGCGACACCCGAGTGCGACCTGCGCGGTCTCCGCGTCGACGAGGCCCTGGAGCAGGTAGACGCCGCTCTCGACCGCGCGCTGGCGGCGGGGCGCAGCCGTGTGCGTCTCATCCACGGCCACGGTACCGGTACCCTGCGCGAGGCGGTGCGCGCCCATCTCGCCAAGGCGCCCCACGTCCGCGGGCACCAGCCGGGAGACGCGGGCGAGGGCGGCAACGGCGTCACCCTCGCGCTGTTGTAGCCTGGCGCTTCGCCAGCGGGCGGACCCACCCGCAAGCGCCGACAGGCGCGCGCAGTGAGCCGAAGGCGAACGAAGCCTGTGGTGTCTGCGGGCTCTGCCCGCAGACGGACCCACAATTAGAGGTCGGCGCAGACGGCGTCGGCGGCTCGCAGGCCCGAGACGACGGCTCCTTCGAGGGTCGGCCCCACGCAATGGTCTCCGGCGAAGTAGAGGCGCCGGCCGCCGGCGCGCCGGTCTGCCTCCACCCGGCGCAGGCGGGCCAGGGCCCGGTAGCGGCCGACGTCGAAGCGGGGCCAGGCGCGGGGTCGACGATGGACCCGCGTCCAGGACACGCGGCTCGCCGCACCGGGCAGCATGCGATCGAGATCGGCGATGAACTCCGAGGCAATGCGCTCGTCGTCCGTCTCCAGGAGCTTCGCGCTGGCTCCCCCAGCCACCAGCAAGGCGAGGCCCCGCCCCTCGGGCACCCGCCCC
>JBDLIK010000069.1:0-10386 GCA_039714895.1 Myxococcota bacterium
CCTCCCCTGGGCTGGCACCACGATGGGCGCGGCGTCCTCGCACCGCTGGCGCGGATCACGGATCTGGAAGTCTGAGGTCTCCCCCAGGGGATCAAGCAGCTCGGGGCGAGGACGCCGCGCCCATCGTGGTGCCAGCCCAGGGGAGGTGTCTGCAGCTGGCCCGGTGGGCAGATCCGGGACGCCCCGAGCCGACCCAGCCGAGTGGCGAGCGCCGCGCGGTCGGCGTCGAACCCGGCGAGCGCCACTCCTCCTAGATGGGGCCCCAGGGGCCTCAGCGCATCGACGATGTCGGAGACTCCGTCGCAGGGATGGATGCGCACGAAGCGGTGGAGCGGCGCCGATCGCAGGCGGGGGCCGTCCTCGCGCACCACGGTGGAGCCCGCACCCGAGAACACCCGCACGGCTCGCCCCGAGGCCGCTCGGAACTCGGCCTCGTCCTGCTGCTGGGCGAGGTCCGCGGCCGCCTGCTCGGGAAGCCGCCCTCTGGGCCAGCGCCGATGGGCGTCCTCGAGGGCCTCGGCCAGGGCCTCGGCGAGCAGGTCCGCCCCCCTCCCGCCGGAGGTCAGGACGGCCACCGGCGACAGGCAGCCGAGCTGGTCCCAGATTGCGACGTCGACCGCCAGGGACGCCGCGCAGGCCTCGAGCCGCGGTCCCTCGATCTCGGGCCCGATCACCGCGAACGAGACGCGGTGGCCGTTCAGGATGGCCCGGCGCGGGGGTCGCACGCGTCTGCGGACCGCCGCCACCGTCTCGTCCGAGCCCGCCGCCACCACGCAGTCGGCTGCCAGCAGTGCTTCGACACAGGCGCCGTCACCACCCGGGAACTCCACCACCTCGAGGCAGGCCGAGATTCCGGGGTCGAGGCGCGCGAGGGTGTCGCGCAGGCAGTGCGCGGTACAGGGGTCGTGGGCGGAGGTCTTGGCGACGACGCCGGCGCCCAGCAGCAGGGGCGGGATCAGCGAGAGCAGGGTGGGAGTGGGAAGCGCACCGGCCAACAGCACTCCCGTCGTCTCGAAGCTGCTCACCACCAGGGACCCATGACCCTCGAGGGCCTCTGTGCCCCCGAGCTCGCGCTCCACCAGCTGGTGCAGGGCATCGCCCGAGAGCGGCTCCAGAGAGAGCGCGAGCCCGTCCCGCACCATCTCGGGCGAGAAGCCGGTGAAGGCGGGGAGCGTCTCCTCGAGGTGCCTGCGGGCGGGGGAGCCGGGGTCGCGCCAGTCGTCCAGCAGGGCCGCGAGGGCGTCGAGGCGTCGGGCTGCCGGGCGCTGCTGCAGCTCGCAGCCGGCCTTGCGCACCGCCTCGAGAGCGGATCGGATCTCCGCCGGGGTCACTCTGCTGCGTCCGCCAGCATCAGATCGGCAGCCAGCGAGCAGCCGCGGGCCTCGGCACCCGGCTCGCGGCCCAGCACCTCGAACCCATCGGCGAGGGAGCGGCCCAGGTCTGCGGTCTGCACCGCCAGCACGCTGCCGGTGTTGGCCAGGTCGAGGACCGCGATTCGCCCGGCTCGATCGGCCGCCGCCTCCCGGCCCGTGGAGGGGTCGAGCAGCCGGACCCGTGTCCAGGGAGGTCGGCGCTTGCGGCGGATCCCACCGGGCTCGCCCAGCACCGAATCGTAGAACTGACTGCCGAGCTCGGTCATCCCGTACTGGTTCACGATGCGCGCAGCCGGGATGCCCAGGCGGGCCTCGATGCCCGCATGGAGCTCGCTGAGGGAGAGCTTGCGGGAGCGTCCCTTGAAGCCACCGGTCTCCATCGCTCGCGATCCGTCGGGGAGCGGGAGGCACCGCCCTTCCTCCTCGAGGGCATCGAGGAGGTGGACGAAGCCGAAGGCCGTCCCGCAGAGCGTGACGGCGATACCTTCGGCACGTGCGTGCTCGAGCTCCTGGAAGAGCTCTTCGGTGCGCAGCACTCCGCCCCGCACGTCGAACCCGCTGCGGGCGTCTCCCCACGCGGCCAGCACGCAGCCGAACATGTGGGAGAGGGAGGAATCGGGGGCCTCCGCGGGAGCCGGAGCCAGGAAGCGCAGGCGGATGGGCTCGTCGGGCTTTCGGTCCGGCAGCACGCCGCGCTCGAAGGCCGGCAGCAACGAGGCCTCGTAGAGGGCCAATGTGTCCAGGTGGAGCTCCCCCCGATCCCGAGCCTGGCTCTCCCGGGAGGTTCCGCTGGTCCGAAAGGTGCGGACCGTCCGCTCGACCGGGAAGCTCCGCAGCCCGACCTCCTTGAAGGCGCCGGTCGGGACGGCCGGGATCTCCCGCCAGTGGCAGAGGCTCCCCGGCTCGACCCCCCTCCCCTGACAGAAGCGCGCGTAGGGCGGGCAGCGCTCGAACTGGAAGGCGAAGAGCGCGAGCGCCAGCTCCTCGAAGCGCGCGTCGTCTTCGCTCCAGTCGGGCTCCCGCATCCAGTCGAGCACCCGGCGATCGAGCTCCGTTCGGGCCGGGTCGGCCGCGGGCCTCACGGCAGCGACTCCACCACCCGATCCAGCGCCGCCGCCAGAGCCTCCCGGCCGATGCAGAGCGGCGGGGTGAGTGAGAGCACCCGACCGTCCTCGCCCGAAGGGAGTACCAGCACGCCGCCCGCCAGCGCCTCGGCCGCTGCCGCTCTGGCCGCTCCAGGCGAGGCGCACTCGATGCCGAGCATCAGCCCGAGTCCTCGTACCTCCACCACCGTGGGACGCGACGCCAGCTCCTCGGTCAGCCGCGTCAGGGCGAACGCGCCGAGGGCGGCCGCCTCTGCGACCAGCTTCTCCTCCTCGAGAACCCGCATGGAGGCCAGCGCCGCGGCGCAGGAGGGGGGATGTCCCAGGAAGGTCTGGGTGTGCAGGGCCTCCCCGGCCGAGGGGGGCCACGCAGCCATCACTTCCTCTCTCCCGAGGCAAGCGGAGAGCGGCATGCCGCTGGCCAGACCCTTGCCCAGGCATAGCAGGTCGGGGACGACGCCTTCGTGCTCGACGGCGAACCAGCGGCCGGTGCGACCGAACCCCGTGTAGATCTCGTCTGCGATCAGCAGCCAGTCCTCCCGATCGCAGATCTCGCGAAGCCGGGTCAGGAAGCCCGGCGGCGCCACGCGCTCGCCGCCGCGGCCCTGCACCGGCTCGACGAGCACCGCGCCCACCGAGCCGGATCCGGCACGCGCCGCGGCCCGGAGCACGTCGTCGGGATCTCCGAAGCGGGCGAAGACGGCCCGCCCGGCCAGCACCTCCGCGAAGGGCTCGCGGAAGTCGGGGCGATGGGTGACGTCCAGGGCTCCCAGGGAGAGGCCGTGGTAGGCGCCTTCGAAGGCCACGACGCCGGCTCGCCCGGTGGCCAGCTGTGCGGTCTTGAGGGCGGTCTCGACGGCATCCGAGCCCGAGCTCCCCAACACGACTCGGGCCGGGACGCCGCCGGGGAAGCGCCGGGCGAGGGCCTCGAGAAGCTCCACCTTGACGGCGGAAGGATGGACGTCGCCCATGCCGTGCAGCAGGGTGGTGGCCTGGCGGGAGACCGCCTCCACGACCTGCGGATGCGCGTGGCCCACGTTGGCGACCCCGAAGGCGGCTCCGAGGTCGACGTAGCGGTTGCCGTCCACGTCCCAGACGTTCGCGCCCGAGGCCCGCTCCCAGAACACCGGGATCGGATCGAGGCAGGTCACGTTGCGGCTCTCCACCGCCGCGAGCCGACCGGCGAGCCGCCGGGAGCGTGGGCCCGGTACCGGGCTCACCATGCGGGGGGGCTGGGTCGGGAGGTGCATGGAGCGGAGTCTAGCCGGGCTGCCGGCTGCGCCCGCAGCCCTCGGCCGTGCCTCGACGTCAGCCGCATCGTGCGCCGCTTCGCTCGTCCGGTGGCCCAGCGGCTGCGGGCAGCGCCCGCAGCCGGACCCACAGCAGGCGGTAAACTCCTGGTGTGGGGGCTCCCCGGTCGCCGCTCGGACTCGTTCACGCCGCCCGCCTGCGCGCCGGTGGCCTCGCGCTCGGAGTCGGGTTCCTGGTGTTCCTCGGCAAGCTCGCCGTCTACACGGCGACGGGTTCCACCGCCGTGCTCTCGGACGCCCTCGAGTCCGTCGTCAATGTGGTGGCGGCGGCCCTGCTGCTCTACAGCCTGATCGTCGCCGCTCGGCCCGCAGACCGCGATCATCCCTATGGACACGGAAAGGTCGAGTTCTTCTCCTCCGGCGTGGAAGGCGCCCTCATCGCGGTGGCGGCTCTCCTCATCCTGGTGGAGGCAGGGCGGGCGCTCCTGCTGGGCCCGGAGGTCCGCAACCTGGATACCGGCGTGGTGGCGCTGGCGGGAATCACGCTGGTCAACGGCGCGCTGGGCATGGTGCTGATCCGCACCGGACGGCGAGCGCACTCGGTCGCTCTGGTGGCTGATGGACAGCACGTGCTGACGGACGTCTGGACGAGTGTGGGCGTCCTGGCAGGGCTGCTGGCGGTGCGGCTCACCGGCTGGACTCCCCTCGATCCCCTGATGGCCATCGCCGTGGCGATCAACATCCTGCGCATGGGCTGGAAGCTCGTGCGCGCGGCCATCGGGGGGTTGATGGACGAGGCAGACCAGGATCTGCTCTCCCGCGTCGCCTCCATCCTCGAGGTGCGCCGCGAGCCGTGGTGGATCGACGTCCACGGGCTGCGGACGTTCGGCTCGGGGGCGTTGCGGCACACGGACCTGCACCTGGCGGTGCCGCGTTTCTTCGATGCCGAGCGGCTGCACGCCATCCACGACGAGGTCCGGAGGGTGGTGAACGAGGCCACCGGAATGCCCGGTGACGTCATCGTGCACTTCGACCCCTGCCGTCCGCGCCAGTGCCCGAGCTGCACGCTCTCCGAGTGTCCGGTGCGTGCAGGGCCCTTCGTGGCGCGCGCACCGATCACCTGGGAGGCCGCCGTGCGCGGGGACGAGCAGCTCGACAGCGGCGACCCGATCCCCGGCGAGGAAGCGTGAGCGGATCCCGGCAGGCCTACGTCGCCCTGGGCTCGAACCTGGGTGACCGGCGCAAGACGCTCGTTTCGGCGCTCGCGGCGCTCGCGCACGAGGAGGGAATGCGAACGCTGGCCTGCTCCCGGGTGTACGAGACCGAGCCCGAGGGCCCGCCCCAGGAGCGCTACCTGAACGCGGTGGTCCGTCTGGAGACCTTCCTCGCGCCCCGGGCCCTGCTCGGGCGGCTGCTGGCCATCGAGGTGTCCCACGGCCGCCGGCGCGGGCCGACCCGCAACGCCCCGCGCACCCTGGACCTCGATCTTCTGCTCCACGGCGACGACTGCCTGGACGCGACGGACCTGGTGCTCCCCCATCCGAGGATGCATCTGCGGGCCTTCGTGCTCGAGCCACTCTGCGAGCTGGCGCCGCAGCTCGTGCACCCGCGTCTCGGGCGGACGATCCGGGAGCTGGCCGCGGGGGTGCGGGATCCCGCCCGGGTGCGAGTGCTGGAAGACCCGTGGCCCGGCTGAGCAAGGAGGCCGAGAATCGGCCGACGCGCAGCGAAGCAAGCCCGCCGGAGGCGGGCGCGCAGAGAGCCGAAGGCGAACGAAGCGGGCGCCCGCAAGGATTGCCGAGCGAAGTGCCGGAGCCCGAGTGCGAGCGATGAGCGAGCACGAAGGCCCGGCTAAGCAAGGAGGCCGAGAATCGGCCGACGCGCAGCGAGGCGAAGCCGAGCGAAGTGCCGGAGCCCGAGTGCGAGCGATGAGCGAGCACGAAGGTCCGGCCAAGAGGGGAGGAACCCATGGCGATCGCTGCAGTGAGCATCAGTCCGATCGGAGAGGGGGTGAGCGTGAGCTCCTACGTGGCCGAGGCGCTCCGGGTGCTGCGCTCCCAGGATCGCGTGCGCTACGAGCTCGGAGCCATGTTCACGACGCTGGAGGGGGACCTCGACGAGATCCTGGCGCTGGTGCGTCGCATGCAGGAGAGCGTCTTCGCGGCCGGCGCGCAGCGGGTCTCGACGGTGATCAAGATCGACGAGCGCCGCGACCGCACCGCCAGCATGCGCGACAAGGTCCGCGCCGTCGAGGATCTTCTATCGGAGTAGGGCTGCGCGCGCCCAATCACTCCTCCCGGGGAAGCGTCACCTCGATCTCGAGGCGGCCGGCCTCACCGCGCGCCACGAGCTTCGCTTCGAGCCTCGCTGCCGCTTCCCGGGTCGCCAGCAGCAGCGTGCGTTGCGCAAGGTCCTCGAGGGAGCCCGGAGCCCGGACCCGCTCGGCGGCGTCCTCCGCGAGCCCCGGTGCCTCCACGCGCAGGAGCAGCGTGGCGCGCTCCTCGTCGATCGCCGAGGCGCGCAGGCCGAGGGTCGCCGTCTCTCCAGCCAGCGAGCACGCCGACTGCACGATTCCCAGCACCAGCAGCTCGAGGGTCGCGACCGGACCCGGTACCACCACCAGGTCCCGACAGGGCTCCACCCGGAGCGTGTAGCGACGACCGAGGGCGTCCGGGAGGATCTCCTGGAGCTCGCAGAGCAGCCGGCCGAGATCGGCCTCGACGGCGCCGGCAGACGCCGGGGCGACCGTCGCGCGCCGGCGGGCGAGGAGCGCCCGGGTGAGGCGCGCGCAGCGATCCACCTCCAGCATGATGGACTCGCAGGCGGTGGTGACCTCCGGGTCGGCCTTCCGCTCGTCCCGCAGGTAGCTCGCCTCACCGAGGATGGCCGTCAGCGCGTTGTTGATGGCGTGGGCGGTGCCTGTGGAGAGCCGCCAGAGAGCGACCAGCCGCGCCACCTCCTCCAGGGAGAGCTCTGTTCGGGGACGCGTCACCCAGCGGGTATCGGAAGACCCCGAAGCTCCCTGTAGGATTCCCTCAGGGCCGGGAGCTCGGTCCAGGGTTCTTCAGCAACCTGCTAGCATTGGCCCCCGATGGCTCCCCCGAACGCCGCCCTGGCCACCTCGGCCCGGTCCCCGAATCTCCCGTCTCCTCGGCTGATTCAGGAGATCGAGAGCGGCCGGCTGGAGTCGCTCGGCGCTCGAGAAGTCCTGACCTGGGCGATCGAGAATTTTCATCCGCGCCTCTCCCTCGCCTGCTCCTTCGGTGCCCCCGAAGGCCTGGCCGTCCTGGATCTGATGCACCGGATCGATCCCGGGGCCAGGGTGTTCGTGCTGGACACGGGGCGGTTGCCCCAGGCCACCTATGACCTGATGGACCGGGTGCGCGAGCGCTACGGGAAGCCCATCGAGGTCGTCTTCCCGGATCGCGCAGCGCTCGAGGCCATGGTGAGCGAGCACGGCACGAACCTCTTCTACGAGTCGGTGGACAAGCGCCAGGCGTGCTGCCGCATCCGTAAGGTCGAGCCCCTGCGACGTTACCTCGCCGACGTGGATGCCTGGGTCTCGGCCATGCGCCGCGACCAGGGAGTGACCCGCGCCGAGGTGCGCAAGGTGGACTTCGATTCCGCCAACGGTGGCATCGTCAAGGTGAATCCCATTGCCGACTGGAGCCGGGACCAGGTGCTCCACTACGTGCGCAAGCAGCGGATTCCGCAGAACCGGCTCCACGGCAAGGGCTATCCCTCGGTCGGCTGCGAGCCCTGCTCCCGACCGGTCCAGCCCGGCGACGACCCCCGCGCGGGTCGCTGGTGGTGGGAGCAGCCCGAGACCAAGGAGTGCGGAATCCATGTGGGAGAGGAGAGCCAGGGTTCGGGAATCTGACCCCGTCGCGGCGGGCGCAGCCCTGGACCTCCACCGCCGCACCTTCCTGTGCGCCGCCCTCGGGGTGGCCCTGTGGCCGGGCCGACTGCTGGCGGAGGAGTCGGAGACCGAGAAGGAAGGCCTGCCGGACGCGGCGCTGGCGGCGCTCCCCGAGAGCGAGTTCGTGTACGTGAGCCCGCTGCTCGCGGACGGTGCCGAGAGCACCTGCCACGGGGAGGTCTGGTACGCGTGGCTCGACGGGGCGGTGGTGCTGATCACCGGGTCCGGCGCCTGGAAGGCCCGCAGCGTCTCCGCCGGCCGGGATCGCGCACGCATCTGGGTGGGGAACCACGGCCCCTGGAAGCGCACCCTGGGAAACGACGAAGGCTTCCGCCGGGCGCCCAGCTTCGTGGCCCGGGCGCGGAGCTCGAAGGATCCCGAGCTGCTCGAGCGCATGCTCGTCGACTACGAGCGCAAGTATCCCGACGAGATCGGCCGTTGGCGCGAGCGCTTTCGCGAGGGACTGACGTCCGGCGAGCGGGTGATCCTCCGCTACGAGCCCGCCTGACCCGCTACATCACCAGACGGTGCACGGCCTTGAACTCGGGCGCGCGCGCATCGCGCAGCCACTCGAAGAGCACTCCCTCCACGCAGGCGGGCACGGCCCCGGAGCCCACCATCTTGGCGAAGCCCAGCTCGTCCTCCAAGGGGAAGCGGGAGGAGACGGCGTCGCGCACCACGTGGACCGCGAAGCCCTCCGCGAGCAGGTCGTGGACACTCTGGTTGACGCAGACCTGGGTCTCGATCCCGGTCACGACCAGCTGATCTCGCCCGAGCCCGCGCAGATGTTCGAGCAGGCCTTCGGCCCCCAGCGCTGAGAAGCGGGTCTTCTCGAAGCGTGCAACACCCTCGGGTTCGGCCTCGGAGATCTCGCTGCGGGTGGCTCCCAGTCCCTTGGGATACTGCTCGGTCAGGACCACGGGCACGTGGAGCTCGCCTGCGGCCAGCAGCAGACGACGCGCAGCTTCGATGAGCCGCTCCTCCTCGAAGAGCTTCCCGCGGTAGGACTCCTGAAGGTCGATCACCAGCAGGACCGAGCGGTCGCGATCGAGCACGCGTTCGTGGCTCACCAGGTCGCCCTCCGTGTCTCGGGTCAAGCTCGCGCGGCGCGAGGCCGATCAAGCCGAGGGGGCCGCAGGGTAACACGCAGGCGTGGGGGCAGGCATGAGATCGCGAGCCAGGACCTGGGCCAGCACGCTCCCGATGGCCGCCGGGCTGCTGCTCCTGCTTCCCGGAACTCCGGCCCACGCCTGTGACGATCCGGGCGTGACCTGCTCGGCGAACGCGCCCCAGGCCACCGAGGCTCCGACGGCCCCCGAGTCCTGCGAGAAGGATCGGGCTTCCTGCCCGGCGGCTCCGGCCCCGCCGGCCAACGCCGGCGAGCCCGAGACCCGCCGCTTCGTTCCGCTCAACCCGAGCGGCTACAACCAGCGCGAGCAGCCGCGGGATCTCGCCGATGCCATCCGGCGCGTACAGGCCGAGCGCGATCGCGCCCAGCGCCAGTAGCTCCGGCTCGGTCCGGGGTCCTTCAGCAACCTGCTAGACTCACTCCGGGTGCCCGGAGCGGTATGAACCCGAAGGCGACGCTGCGCTTTCGTCGTGCCACCGCGGGCTTGGCGGTGTTCTGGGCGCTCCTCGGCCTGTGCGTCGGGCTCGAGCTGCGTCTGCGGTCCGGCGCCGGGCCCCAGCTCCCCTTCTTCTTCGAGACCGTCGTCGGCATCTCGCTGATCATCACTGGCGTGCCCCCAGAGGCCGAGCTCGCCGGGGTGGCGGTCGGGGATCGGCTGCTCGAGATCGACGGCCGCGACGCGGACGACTGGCTGGTGGGCGGTGGACCCCCCCTGCGCGAGGGGGTCGCCAACCGCTACCTCTTCGGCCGCGGAGCTGGACACTTCGAGGCGGAGCTCGCACCGCTCGCGCCCCGGGGCCGGGCCCTCAACACCACCGACCTGCTCGCGCTCGTGATCCCACTGCTGGTGGGCGCGATCTACTTCGGCATCGGCGTCACGGTGTGGCTGCTCCGGCCTGCGAGCGCCGAAGCCTGGGCGTTCCTGCTGTTCTGCTCGTGTCTCTCCTCGGAGCTCTTCCTGAGCGGACCCCAGAGCCGGGTGACCTGGCACCTCAACTGGGTGAACGCACCGCTGCTCGGCGCCACGGCCTTCCATCTGTTCACGACCTATCCGCTCGAGCCCGACTGGATCGTGCGTCGTCATCGCCTGCGCTTGCTGCCCTACCTCGGAGCGCTCGCGTTGGTCGGGTTCAGCGTCGTGTCGCCGCACCTGGGGGTCTCCCCGAGCTGGGTGGGCGGGGCGATGCTCGTGTTCACGATCGGCCTCTTCGCCATCAGCCTCGGGTCGCTCGGCCTCGCCCGGCTGCGTATGCACTCCACGGAGCGCTCGGGCCTGGCCGACGTCGTACTCCTCGGCGCCGCCGTGAGCTTCATTCCGGTGCTCTCGATGATCCTCGCCCAGATGTTCCTGGGCCGCGCGCTTCCCTGGTTCCTCTTTCTGGGCTTCCTGCTGCTCTTCCCGGTGGCGGTGGCGTACGGGATCGTGCGTCGTCAGCTCTTCGAGATCCGGTTGGTGAGGAGCTCCTCGGTGGCCTACGCGGCGGTGTCGGTGGCAATCACGGGTCTGTTCGCCCTGCTGATCACCACCGCGGACGTGCTGGTGGGGGAGTTCAACGTGAACGCCCGCTCGCCGTGGTTCTCGGTGACCTTCCTGTTCGTGGCCATCCTGGCC
>JBDLIK010000070.1:0-10372 GCA_039714895.1 Myxococcota bacterium
GGCGTCGAAGCCATAGACGCGGGCCGCGTTCCCGCCCAGCATCGCGGCGAGCTCGTCCTCGGGGACTCCGACGAAGGCCTCGAGCATCTGCTCGCGGGTGGTCGGCCAGGTGCCCTCCGGATGGGGGTAGTCCGAGCCCCACATGAGGTTCGCCAGCCCGATCTGGTCGCGGATCTCGACCTCGCGGCGCGGCATGCACGAAGCACCCAGGAAGACACCCCGAGCGAAGTACTCGCTCGGCTTCATGGACAGGTGGCTGCGGTAGTCGCCGAGCTTGGCGGCGTAGTGGGTCTCGCAGTAGCGGAAGTCCATCAGCGCAAGGAGTTCGGGGACCCAGATGGTGGTGGACTCGGTGATGGCCAGCTTGAGTCGGGGATGGCGTTCGAACACACCGCCCCAGATCAGGAACCAGATGGGCCGCACCGACCACCAGACCACCTCGGTGATGTAGATCCCCATCATCCCCACGTGGTCGGCGTAGTCGGCCATGGGCGCGGCCCCCGAGTGCAGATGGACGATCATCCCGAGGTCCTCGCAAGCGCACCAGATCGGCTCGTACTTGGGGTGGTGATAGGCATCCTGCTTCCCCCACATGGAGGGAATGAGGATGCCGCGCAGCCCGTTCTCCCGGGCCCAGCCCACCTCCTTCACCGCCTCGTCCACGTCCCACAGGATGGGAGTGATGGCCACCCCCGCCCGGCGCTCCGGGGCCATCTGGCAGAACTCGGCCATCCAGCGGTTGTGGGCCCTCGCGCCGGCCCACTGGAGCTTCGGGTCGATGCCCTCCGAGGGCAGCGACAGCCCGGCGCCAAAGGGGGGCATGTTCATCTCGGTGATGCCGTCCGGGAAGATGACCTCGCCGGCGATGCCGTCGGCGTCGAGCACCTTGATGCGCTCATCGTGATCCCACGCCCCGGAGAGCGCCCGCTCGTTGCCCTTGCGCCACTCCGCGTTGATGTCGTCGATGAGGAACTTGCGAGCCGCCTTCTTCGTTTCCGCGATCTGGATGGGAAGGGCCACGTCGAAGACCTCCCGGTACGGGGGATCCAGGTATTCGCGGTAGCGTTCCGGGGGCAGCCCGGCGTGGCAGTCGGAGGAGATGACGAGATGACGGTCCATGGGCCTCAACCCTCGCTGGGTTCGGAATAGAACTGCCGGGCCCACTGACGGAACTCGGCCAGATAGCGGTCCGCCTCGCACAGGACGGGGCGAGCACGGTGGATCTTGTTCTCCCAGATCCGCAGGTCCTGTCGCACGCCCATGGAGAGCCCCTCGATGAACTCCTCCCCCGCCACGTCGGCGAGGTTCCGGGTCACCGTGAAGGCCCAGCGGGAATGGGAGTGGCCCGCGTCGAGCGGAGTGGTGGAGGAGAACATGAGCAGCCCCGCCCCCGGGATGCCCCGGGTTCGCACGCTCACCAGCCCGAGACCCCAGGCGTCGCGCTCGAGGGTGGTTTCGACCTCGCCGAGGGAAGTGCTCTGGGGGTGCCGACTGCTCATGCGCATGCATCGCCCACCCTCGGTGTAGCTCACGTCCGAGGCGGGGATCTGGAGGTTGCCGTGGACGAAGCGGAAGTGCACGGGGTCGCAGTTGTTCTCGGCCATGTCCTGCAGGTGCACGGCGACCTCGAGGTCGAAGGTGCGCGGCTCGGTCCACTCCGGATCGCCGAACTCCGGAAGCTGGGGCACCTCCCAGGAGGGAGGCTTTCCCTCGGCGTGGTGCCAGGCCAGGATCATGTGGTTGCGCTCCACCACGTCCCAGCCGCGCACCCGGGCCCGGGGCGGGATGCGCTTGCAGTAGGGGATCTCCACGCAGACGCCGCTGCCGTCGTACTGCCAGCCGTGGAAGGGGCAGCGCAGGTTCTCCCCAACGACCCGCCCCCCTTCGGCGAGATGGGCTCCGAGATGGGCGCAGTAGGCGTCGAGCAGGCGGGGCCGCCCTTCGCGGGTGCGGAAGAGCACCAGCTCCCGGTCGAAGACCCTCAAGCGGCGCACGTTCCCAGACACCAGCTCGTGGCCCCAGCCCACCGCGAACCAGCCGTTCGGGATGCCCGGCGGAGTGTGGGCCTCCGGAGGGGTCATGTCTCCTCTCGCTCCGAGATCGCCTCTCCCACCAGGCGTGCGAGGTTCTGAGCGCGTCGACGCAGCGCGTAGCCCTCGAAGTGCGCCCAGTTGAACATCAGGGCGTAGAAGGCGCCGAGTGCGAGCTCGGTCTGGGTCTCCACTGAGTGTCTTCGGGAGACGTCGCCCTCGTTGCGCCCCTGGCGGACCAGCGATGCGAACCCGAGATGGAGGGCTGCCTCGACCCTGGCCACTGCGTGCCAGGATATCGGAAATTTACACACCGCTGCAAGATTACAGTGTTCTGCAATCCGCCTGCAGCCCGTCAGATTCGGTGGGGCAGGTCGATGGCGTGACGAGGGGAGTGCTCCGCGCCCTCGTCGCGAAGACGCAGGGCGAGATCGATGCGCGCCGCAGCGTTGATGAGCCCCAGGTGGCTGAAGGCCTGGGGGAAGTTGCCGAGCGGAGCGCCCGTCTCGGGCATCACCTCCTCGGCAAGCAGGCCCAGATGGTTGGCCCCCCGGGTATGGTCGTGGAACACCTCGAGGGCTTCGTCGATGCGCCCCGCCAGGGCCAGGGCCTCGGCGAGCCAGAACCCGCAGAGCACGAAACCTCCCTCTTCGCTCTGGATGCCGTCGTGGCTGCGATAGCGGCGCAGGAAGCGACCGTCGCGGAGCTCCTGCATCACCCGCTTGCGCGTTCGCTCGACCCGGGGGTCGGAGGCCGGCAGAAACCCGTAGAGGGGGAACAGCAGGAGTGTGGCGTCCACCTCGGTGCCGCCGTAGACATCCACGAAGGTGCCGCAGGACTCGTTGTAGCCCTGCCGCAGGATCTCTTCGCGCAGCTCCTTGCGGGCCCGGGACCAGGTGCGCGCCACCGGCTCGTCGCCGAACAGCGGCGCCAGACGCAGCACCCGATCCAGCGCGACCCAGGTCATCAGCTTCGAATGCACGTGGTGGGCGGGGTCGGCGCGCGGTTCCCAGATGCCGTGATCGCGTTGGTCCACCTGCTGCATCGCCTCGTAGACCAGCTCGCGGAGCTGGCGCCAGAGACGGAGCGAAAGGTGAGCACCGGATCGCTCATAGAGCCACGCGGCATCGAGCAGCGCCCCGATGATGTCCAGCTGGAGCTGATCGCGGGCCCCGTTGCCCACCCGAACCGGCCCGGATCCCTGGTAGCCGGCCAGGTGCGAGAGGATGACCTCCTCGGGGACGTCCGCGCCGTCCACCGAGACCATCAGATCCAATCGGCCGCGGCTTTCGATGGTGTCCCGCACGAAGTGGAAGAAGCCACGCGCCTCGTCCATGTAGCCGATCAGGTTCATGGCGCGGATCGCGAACGCGCTGTCCCGGGCCCAGGCGTAGCGGTAGTCCCAGTTGCGGTCGCCGCCCGGCCACGCGGGCAGGCTCGTGGTTGCCGCGGCGACGATGGCGCCCGTGGGGCTGTACTGGAGGAGCTTCAGCGTGAGGGCCGAACGCAGCACGTCGTGTCGCCAGGGGCCGTCGTAGCGCAGACGGCCGGACCAGCTCCTCCAGAAGCGACGCGTCCTTCTGAGGTGCTCGAAGGGGCGGTAGGCAGCGCTGGCTTCGGGTTGCGGCGCCCGCCAGGAGAGGATCACCCACTGCCGCTTTCCCGGTCGGGCGGTGAAGCGGGCGACCACGCCTCCCCGCTCGCGAGTCTCGAAGCGCCCCCCGCCGGAGAGCGAGAGGCAGAGGCGATCCCCTCCCGGCCCCTCGGCCATGGCGCCGTGTTCGGTGATCACCACCCGGGTGGGGCCCCGGGCGTAGTCGAGACGGGGATCGAAGACGACCTCCATGGGGAGGGCGCCGTCCCGTGATTCGATCAGGCGATGGATCTCATGGATCGACGAGCGCGGGTCGTCCGACCAGGGCATGAAGTCCGTGACCACCACCGAGCCCTCGCCGGGTCGACGAAAGAGGGTCTGGAGCACGTTCGTGTTCGAATCGTAGGCCTGGAGGCTCGAGAAGGGCCGGGTCGCCGGGCTCACCCGGAGGCTCCCGCCGCGCTCGGGATCCAGGATCGATGCGAACACGCTCGGGGAATCGAAGCGGGGCATGCACAGCCAGTCCACCGAGCCGTCCACCCCGACCAATGCGCAGGTGAAGCCGTCGCCGATCACCCCGTGCATGCCCAGCGCCGGGGGGGCACCGTCCACCTCGAAGGTCCGGCTGAGCCGATCCGACGCCGTGAAGAGGTCCACCTTCCCTCCTGATCGCCCGTGGCGGGCACCCGGGGGACTCCATCGTCACTGGCGACCCGGCTCTGTAGGCGATCGTGCTTCCCGGAGCAATCCCGCCGGGGCCAGGGTGGGGTCAGGGGGAGCCGGCGCCGGAGCCGGCCCTCACCACGTGGGGCCCCGGCTGCCTCGGGAGGCGGCGTCCGTCGGCGTCGAAGATGGCGGAGCGGTGCCAGCCCCGGCGCGCCAGGAAGAAGCGCAGAGAGGTCTCGAGCACGCCCAGGCCGTAGCGGACCGAGCGCTGGAAGTTGATGGAGCTGGCCTCGGCGAAGTAGGCGGCCGGGCAGCTCACCTCCCCCACCTCGAAACCCGAGTAGAGGATCTGCGCGAGCATCTGGTTGTCGAAGACGAAGTCGTCAGAGTTCTCGAGCAGGGGCAGGCTCTCCAATACGGGGGCGGCGAACGCCCGGTAGCCCGTGTGGTACTCGGAGAGCTTCGCGCCGCAGAGCAGGTTCTGGGCCAGCGTGAGGCCACGGTTCGCCACGTACTTGTAGATGGGCATTCCGCCGCGGCGCGCGCGGCCCCCCAGCACCCGGGACCCCAGGACGACGTCGAAGGGCCCATCGGTGATCATCCCGATCATCGCCGGGATGAGCGCGGGCGTGTACTGATAGTCGGGATGGAGCATCACCACGATGTCCGCCCCGAGCCGCAGGGCCTCGGCGTAGCAGGTCTTCTGGTTTCCGCCGTAGCCCCGGTTTTCGCGGTGAACCAGCGTTCGCAGTCCCAGGCGAGCCGCCACCTCCACGGTCTCGTCGGGGCTGGCGTCGTCGGTGACGACCACTTCGTCCACGAGATCCATCGGGATCTCTCGATAGGTGCGCTCGATGGTACGGGCCGCCCTGTAGGCGGGCATCACCACCACGATCTTCTTTCCGTGGAACATGCCGAATGTGTATCCTCGTCGGCGCCAGCCTCTGGGGCCCGGGTGGCGGAACGGGTAGACGCGGGCGACTTAAAATCGCCTGGCCACGGCCGTGCAGGTTCGAATCCTGCCCCGGGCACCACGGGGCGAGGGGGCCCTGGGGAAGCGGAGTTGCGTTAGCCCAGAAGCGGCGAGCTGCGCAGCCTCGATCGCACTTCCTCCGCAGCGAGAAGCTCTTCCAGCGCATCCCGATCGAGCAGCGTCGTTCGCTGGTATCCGAGCTCCGGCCGCTCGAGCTCCACCCGGTAGATCTCCCTCGGATTGGTGAAGACCTTGCGGATGCGGAGCCGCGGATCGTCCCCATCGGCGATTTCGGTGCGCAGGGAGTTGACGATGCGTCGCACGCGGCGCGCGCTCCGCACGGACGGATGCAGGAAGGCCTCGAAGGCGCGGTTGCGAGAGAGATGCTTGTACGAACCGCTCGGGGTCATTCCAACCGAGGATACCCGGAAGCGGTGGGCCGATTCAAGCGGAGCGTGGTGCTGCGATCGTCTCCAGCGCTCCTCCATCCGGCAGCTCGAGCTCCAGCAGCACCCGGCGACCCGGCACCAGGGGGTCGCGGGTGAGCAGACCCAGGCCCCCCAGAGAGAGGTTCGCGCAGATCTCGCGGCTGGCTCGGAAGGAGCGCCCGGTCGGGCTGGGCTCGGGGTCGATGCTGGAGACCCGGACCGGCAGACGCAGGTCCACCCGGTGATGTCGTCGGTTGGGCTGGTTGTCGTCGAACATGGTGGACCCCCCTCTCCACGCTTTTCGGCGATCAGCCACCGGCAGCTTGAGCGCACGACGGGCGCCCAGGACCCGGGAGCGGCTGGATTCTCCTTCGCGGGGTTTGCGCCCCACCGGGCCTCAAGCCGGCCGTTCGCGGCGTCGAAGAGAGACGCCTGGGGGAAGGCACCTCCACAGGGGGCGGCATGGAGCAGGTGAGGGGGCGGGACCTGCGCGGCCCGCTGCAGCTGGATGACGAGCTGCGATCCAATCTCCGCCTCGAGGCCGAGGAGTCCGTCCACGTTCTGCAGGTGGGCCCCCGCACCTTGCTGCTGGGTCGCAGCGGGCCGGGGGGCGCCCCGGCGGTTCCGTGGGACCGCGATCTGGTGCTCACCGCCGACGTGCGCGCGTTCGCCCTGGCAGACCTGCTCCAGCTCATCCACGAAGCGCGCAAGTCGGGCTTCCTCTACTTCACCCAGCAGGACCACGTGAAGTGCGTCTATCTCCACCAGGGAGAGGTGGTCTTCGCCTCGTCGAACCAGCGGGTGGATCGGCTGGGAGAGTGCCTGCTGCGCGCTGGGGTCCTTACCCTGGAGCAGCTCCGCGAGGCCGAACGGCGCTTCGAGGGGGAGGGCCGCTTCGGCAAGGTCCTGGTGGAACGCGGACTCCTCACCCCACGGGAGCTCTGGAACGGGGTCAAGTACCAGGTGGAGGAGACGGTCCGCTCGCTGTTCAGCTACACGGCTGGCGTGGTCCACTTCTGGGCGGGGGAGGTCCAGCCGGACAACGTGGTGCGGCTCTCGCTTCCCACCGGACGACTGGTCGAAGAGGGCCTGCAGCGGCGCGACGAGCTGTTGCGGTTCCTGGCCGTGCTCGAGGATTCCAGGATGCGCGTGGCGCCCGTCGATGGGGGCGGGGCCCGACTCTCGGGGAACGAGCGGACCCTGTTCGACGCCCTGGAACGCCATCCCTTCTTCCCAGAGCTTTGTCGGCACATCGGGCTCGATCCGCTCACCGCCGCCCGGGCCATCCAGCTGTTGCGGTTGGTGGGCTCGGTTCAGCTGATGCGGGTGCGGGACGAGGCTGCCTTCCTGGGAGCGGAGGACCTCCGGGCCCACGACGAAGAGGCGGTGCGCGAGAGCGTCGCCCGCCACGTGAAGCTGCTGGCCGAGCTCGCCGCGCCCTTGGTAGCCCTCGACGGGGCCCGGGACTTCTCCCAGCGGGTCGCGCGGGTCCTCGACGACGTGCGCGTTCGGCACCTGGGCCTGCTGCGGGACGTCGAGGTGGGCCCCTACGGCGAGCTCGACCCGGCTCTCCTGGTGGAGCAGGCCCTTCGCCTGCCCGGGGAGCGGGTGTCGGCGGTCGCGGGAGCGCTGGGCGAGCTCGTGGCCTACCTGGAGTTCGAGCTACGGAACCACCCCCGGATTCCGAACGCCGATGACTTCCTGTCCGATCTCGACGAGCTCCGCTAGTTGTGGGTCCGCCCGCTGGCGAAGCGCCAGCTCGCACCACAGCTTCGCTCGCCTTCGCAAGGCGGCGAAGCCGCCGCGCAGCGAGCCGAAGGCGAGCGAAGTGCGGGCCCCCGCAAGGAGTGCTGCGCGCGCCTTCGGCGCTTGCGGGGGGGGCCGTGCGATCTCGGGGTCAGCCGGGGGGCTGCGCGCCAAGCGCGCAGCCCCCGCAGCCCGCATAATGACGGGCCGTGGCGGCCGTGGAGCGTCTGGTGGGGGTTCACCCGGTGCGGGAGGCGCTGCGCGCCCGCCGGAGGACCCTCCATCGGCTGCTGCTGCGGCCAGGCTCCCCCCGGGTGGAGGTCCAGGAGGTTCTGCGCCTCGCCCAGTCTGTCGGGATTCCCATCGAGGAGCGGTCCTCGGAAGGCTCCGGGCACCAGGCGGGAGACGTCGTTTCGCTGGAGGCAGGCCCGCTCCCGGAGCTGGATCTCGATGAGCTGAGCGAAGCACGCACCCTCCTGGCCTTGGATGGTGTAGAAGACCCCCAAAATCTCGGGGCTCTCTGCCGGGTCGCCGAAGCCGCCGGAGTCGACGGTCTCGTCCTCCTGCGCCGACGCGCCCCGCCTCTGTCACCCGCGGTCTCCCGAGCCAGTGCCGGAGCCCTCGAGCATCTGCCGGTGGCCCGCGTACCGAACCTGGTGCGCGCCCTCAATACACTGAAATCACGGAAGTTCTGGGTGGTCGCGGCGACCGAGCGGGCGGCCTGCGAGCTCTTCTCGGCCCCGGATCGGTGGCTGGAGGGGCCTCTCGTCGTCCTGCTCGGCGGAGAGGGGCGGGGCCTGCGACGCCACGTTCGGGACTGTGCGGACCACGAGGTTCGGGTGCCCATGGCCGGCCAGGTAGAATCCCTGAACGTCTCCACCGCCGCAGCCGTGGTGCTCTTCGAGCGGTTGCGGCGGGCCGGCGGGGCGGCCTGAGAGCCGCTGGTCTATCCTTCCGTCCGGGGCCGGGACTCCCCCGGGGCGGCGTTCCTCGCGCTTGCTGGGACCCCGGAGGGTTCCTATAGTCCCCTGGATACCCGTCCAGGCTGGCGTAGCTCAACTGGTAGAGCGGCGGATTTGTAATCCGCAGGTTACGGGTTCGAGTCCCCTCGCCAGCTCCAGTCCGGGTGGTGGCCTATCGGGGCAGGCAAGCAAGGCAAGGCAAGGCAAGGCAAGGCAAGGGGCAGGGGCGCTGTTGCAAGCACGCGCGTGTGAGCCGGGGCGTTGTCGGTCGCGTCGGTAGCAACGCGTCGGTAGCAACGGATTCGAAGCATCAGAACCAGCGAAGCCATCCCGAGCCCGGCGGCGGCAGGGATCGGGGCACAGGGGGGCTTCGTCTCCGCACTTTCGGGGTTTCCGCATTGGAGTTTCGGCCGCGCGACGCGCGGGTTGGAGAGGTACCGAAGCGGTCAAACGGGGCAGACTGTAAATCTGCTGGGTCATCCCTTCGGAGGTTCGAATCCTCCCCTCTCCACCACCGAGTGCGGGGAGCAGGACCGGATCGGGGTCGCCGTGCGGGCGGGAATAGCTCAGTTGGTAGAGCACGAGCCTTCCAAGCTCGGGGTCGCGGGTTCGAGTCCCGTTTCCCGCTCCAGACGAACGCGGGGGATCAGCCCACGTAGCTCAGTTGGTAGAGCACGTCCTTGGTAAGGACGAGGTCAGCGGTTCGATCCCGCTCGTGGGCTCCACCCACAAGGCAGGGCCGAGCAGGCGCGCGGGCGCGGACGCGCCGAGATCAGAGGGGACGGAATGGCGAAGGCGAAGTTCGAGCGGACGAAGCCGCACGTGAACGTGGGGACGATCGGTCACGTGGACCACGGGAAGACGACTCTGACGGCGGCGATCACGCAGCGTCAGGGGAGCAAGGGTCTGGCGGATTTCGTGCCGTTCGATTCGATCGACAAGGCACCGGAGGAGAAGGAGCGCGGGATCACGATTCAGACGGCGCACGTGGAGTACCAGTCGGACACGCGTCACTACGCGCACGTGGACTGTCCGGGTCACGCGGACTACGTGAAGAACATGATCACGGGTGCGGCGCAGATGGACGGAGCGATTCTGGTGGTGAGCGCTGCGGACGGTCCGATGCCCCAGACCCGAGAGCATGTGTTGCTGGCCCGTCAGGTGAACGTTCCTCATATCGTGGTGTTCCTGAACAAGGTGGACCAGGTGGACGACGAGGAGCTGTTGGAGCTGGTGGAGCTGGAGGTTCGGGAGCTTCTGTCCTTGTACGAGTTTCCGGGGGATGAGGTTCCGATCATCAAGGGGAGTGCACTGAAGGCACTGGAGAACGCGTCGGACGATGCGGCGAATGCGTGCGTGGACGAGCTGATGGAGGCGCTGGACGCATCGATTCCGGAGCCGGAGCGGGCGCTGGACCGGCCGTTTTTGATGCCGATCGAGGACGTGTTTTCGATCACGGGTCGTGGGACGGTGGTGACGGGTCGTGTGGAGCAGGGCGTGGTGAAGGTGGGCGAGGAGGTGGAGATCGTCGGGATCCGGGACACGGAGAAGACGGTGGTGACGGGTGTGGAGATGTTCCGGAAGCTTTTGGACGAGGGTCGGGCCGGGGACAACGTGGGGTGTCTGCTGCGGGGGACGAAGAAGGAGGAGGTGGAGCGGGGTCAGGTGCTGGCGAAGCCGGGCACGATCACGCCCCACACGAAGTTCAAGGCGCAGGTGTACATCCTGACGAAGGACGAGGGGGGTCGTCATACGCCGTTTTTCAACGGGTACCGTCCTCAGTTCTATTTTCGGACGACGGACGTGACGGGGAAGGCAACGTTGCCCGAGGGGACGGAGATGGTGATGCCCGGGGACAACGTGGAGATGCAGGTGGAGCTGATCACTCCGATCGCGATGGACAAGGAGCTTCGCTTCGCGATCCGTGAAGGAGGCCGTACCGTCGGCGCCGGCGTCGTTGCGGACATCACTGA
>JBDLIK010000071.1:0-10159 GCA_039714895.1 Myxococcota bacterium
GCCACCTGCTTGCCGTCCATCAGCACGCGGAAGGCGGCCCGCGCCGCCACCTCGGTCTTCCCGTAGCCCACGTCGCCGCAGACCAGGCGATCCATGGGGCGGGGCTGCACCAGATCCCCCAGCACGTCCTCGATGGCGGCGAGCTGATCGGGGGTCTCCTCGTAGGGGAAGGCGGCCTCGAACTCCTCGAGGTAGCGGTCGCGGGGGCTGAAGGCGTGTCCGGGGGCGAGCTCCCGGGCGGCATGGACGGAGAGGAGCGCCCCCGCCATGTCCCGGAGCTGGCGCCGCACGCCCCGCTTCGCCTTCTCCCAGGTCTTGCCGCCGAGGCGGTCGACCCGGGGCGCCTGGCCATCGGCGCCCACGTAGCGCTGCACGAGGTTGAAGCGATGCACGGGGAGGAAGAGGCGATCGCCCCCGGCGTACTCGATGCGCAGCATCTCGCTCACGACCCCGCGCACCTCCAGCTCGACGAGGCCCCGGTAGATGCCGATCCCGTGCTCCGCATGGACCAGCAGGTCGCCGGGAGCAAGCTGGGCGAGGGCCTCGAAGGAGAACTCCTCCCGATGGCTTCGGCGCGACCGCCGCCGCTCCCGGGGCCCGAAGATCTCCTCCTCGGTGACCACCGCGAGCCCCTCGAGGGGCAGCACGAAACCCGCAGAGAGGCCCGCCACGCGCACCTCCACGCAACCCGGCGCCGACCAGTGCCAGAGCGGAGCGAGATCTCGAGCCAGGCTCGCGTGGACCCCATACTCTTCGAGCAGCGTGCGAAGACGCTCGGCACCCGAGAGCGCGGGCGCGGTCGCCACCACCCGGAGGCCCCGGGCCACCCAGCCTTCGATGCGGTCCACCAGCGGGCGGAGCGCGCCCTCCCGCGTGCGGCTGCGCACGAGCTCGTGGCGCAGCTCGTCCTGGGCGTAGGCTCGGACGGCATAGCTCTCGAGGTCCGTCTCGACACCGAGCCGCTCGAGGGTCACGGGCTGGCGTGCCGCGAGCGCCGCCTCGACGACGTCGGGCTGGAGCAGGAGCTCGTCGGGCGGCGCCACCACGCGACCGGCCTCGACGGCCGCCTCGAAGTGGGCGAGAGCATCCTCCCAGTGCTGAAGAAGCCGCTCCCGGCCCGAGCCTTCGAGGACCACCAGCGTGTCGCTGGGCAGGAAGTCGAAGACGGTCTCGTGGGCCGGAAGCAGCCTCGGCGCCAGCGCCTCCACGCCCGGGGGCAGGTGACCCCGCAGCAGTGAATCCATCAGCTGGTCGACCGCCCGCGGCTCCACCTTCCCCGCCTCGGCGAGCTGGTGGATCGAATCCGAGCGCTCGATGAGGAGCCCGCGGTCGAGCAGGAGCTCGCGCGCTGGGGGCGCCACGCCGTAGTCCAGCCGCCCCTGGGAGCGCTGGCTGGCCGGATCGAACTCGCGAATCGATTCGACCTCGTCTCCCAGCAGCTCGATGCGCAGGGGCAGAGCGCGCTGGGGCGGGAAGAGATCGAGGATGTGGCCGCGCACGGACAGCTCGCCGCGATCCTCGACGATGGGCATCCGCGCGTAGCCGGCGGCGAGCAGCGTCTCCACCAGCGCGTCCCGGTCGATCCACTGGCCGACCTCCAGGTGGACCGAGCGCGCGCGAACCAGCTCGCGCGAGGGGACGCGTCCAGCGAGCGCCGACCAGGTGCTGACCACCACCGGCGCGGGCTCGCGTCCCGCCGGGCTCTCGGCCATGTGGGGGTCGGGCTCCGCACGCTGGTTCGCCAGCCAGCGATAGAGCACGTCCATGCGCTGGGCGATCACGAAGGGCTGCGGGGAGAAGCGGTCGTAGGGCGGGGTGTCGTGGCGAGGGAACGCCCGCACCCGGCCCCCTTCCTCGGGCGGGACTTCGCCGAGGGCGGTGCGCAGGTCCTCAAGGAGCGCGTCCCCCTCCTTGGCACTCGGGGCGAGGAAGAGCACCGGCCGATCGCCATGCGCCTCCACCAGCCGAGCGCCGACCGCCGCCCGGGCGGCCCCCCGCAGGCCGCTCAGGCGGAGCGGGCCCGCTCGCTCGCACACCCGGCGCGCGACGTCGCGCAGATCCAGCAGCTCGTGCGACTCGCCGGCTTCGGCCATCTCCCCCACACACAGAAATCCCGCTCCCCCGCCCGGGGGACGGGGGATGCGGGCTCGCAGTTGGCCGTCGAGTCTAGCGGTATCCTCCGCCAGCGTGGAGTACGCCCCGCTGCCCACCCCCGCCCAGCTCGACGCCCTCGCCCGCACCCTGATTCCGGGAGGTGGAGCGGTGCACCTGCGCCGAATCGAAGGAGGCCTCGGCTGCACCACGGACGTCCTCGGTCTCCGGGGCGCCGACGGCGGCGGGAGGGACGTCGTCCTGCGCCGCTACGGACCCTGGTGGCAGGGGGTGAACCGGGAGGTGGGCACCCAGGAGCTGGCCGCGCTCCGGCTCGCGCGGCGCGCCGGACTGCCGGTCCCCGAGCCCCTCTGGGAGGACCGGAACGGGCTCTTCGGGGAGCCGACCATCGTGATCGGCTTCGTGCCGGACGCCCGGCCCGTGCTCGAGCCCCGCGACCCCTGGGACTTCGCTCGCCAGCTCTCGGCGTTCCTGGTGCGACTCCACGGGCTCGACGTGGATCCCGATACCGCGGCCCTCCTCCCCGACCTTCCGGCTGCCTTCGAGAAGCTCGCCACCCTCGACGAGCCCTCCAGGAGCCTGGCCGCGCATCCGAGGGGCCGGGCGCTCTGGGAGCGCGCGTGCCAGGAGCTCCGGGTCACGACCTTCCCGGAGCGCGTCTTCGTCCACAACGACTTCTGGCCCGGCAACGTGCTGTGGCGGGACGGGCAGCTCGTGGCGGTGGTCGACTTCGAGGAGTGCGGGCTCGGAGACCCTGCCCAGGATGTCGCCTACTGCTCGACCGACCTGCGCTACCTGGGGCACCACACCGCCGCCGACGATCTGATCCGCCGCTATCGGAAGGAGACCGGAAGGACCCTGGCGACCCTCTTCTTCTGGGAGCTCGTCGCGCTCGCACGCCCTCTGCCCGACATCGCGCGCTGGCTACCCGGCTGGCAACTCCTCGGCTGCCCGCACGTCACCGCCGACGAGCTCCGCGCCCGCCACGCCGCGCTCCTCGAGCGCGCGCTCACCCGCTAGTTGTGGGTCCGCCTGCGGGCGAAGCCCGCAGGCACCACAGCTACGCTCGGCTTCGCCTCGCTGCGCGCGCCTCCGGCGCTTGCCACTTCCCGAGGCTCGGGGCCGAGGGAGTCGGGCCCTCCCGGCAGCTACTTCCCTCGGGCGCGGGCCTCGATGGCGTCGAGGACCTGCTCCTCCAGGCGCACCTCCTCGAGGGCATCGATCTCTTGAAGGCCTGTGGGGCTCGTCACATTCACCTCGGTGAGCCGCCCGCCGATGACATCGATCCCGACGAAGAACAAGCCCTCCCGGACCAACAGGGGCTGCAGCCGCGCCACGATGCGACGGTCGTCGTCGTCGAGCCCGCTGCTCCGGGCGCTCCCGCCCACGTGCAGGTTGGCGCGGGTCTCCTGCTCGGCGGGCACCCGCAGCATCGCTCCCAGGGGTTCTCCCTCGAGGAGCAGGATCCGCTTGTCCCCCTTCCGGACCTCCGGGAGATAGCGCTGGGCCATGGTCCAGCGGGTCTCGAAGGCCGTGGACTGCTCGAGGATGGAGAACAGATTCCGGTCGCGGTTGGTGACGTGGAAGATTCCCTCCCCTCCCTTTCCGTCGAGGGGCTTGACGATCATCTCGCCACCCACCTTCGCGAGGAAGTCGACGAGCTCGGGAATCCGGCGGCTCACCCGGGTCTCGGCCATCAGGTCGGCGAAGTGGAGGGCCAGGATCTTCTCGTTGAATGCCAGGATGGCCGCGGGCCGATTCAGCACCTCTGCCCGACGGCACAGCCCCAGGATCTGGGTAGCGATGACGTACTCCCCATCCACGGGCGGGTCCTTGCGCTGGAGGACCACCTGCGCCTCGTCATCGAGCGCCACGGTGCGGGGAGGGCCGAGCTCGGCGTGACGCCCCTGTTCCCGGCGAAGTGTGATCTGGCGCACACGCGCGAGAGGGCGGCCCTCGTCGGCGGAGAGATCCCCTTGATTGAAGTAGAGCACCCGATGGCCCCGCCGCTGGGCCTCGAACATCAGCGCAAAGGTGGTGTCCTTCTCCACGTCGATCGACTCGACGGGGTCCATCAAGAAAGCCAGGCTGAGAGAATCGCCCATTTCAGTGAGTCCCCGGATCCGCCGAAGCGGTAGCGCAGGGTGCGACCCCTCGGCTAGCTTGAAGAGATTCCGGAGAGTTCCATGTCCCGATCGCGGTCCCGGGGAGTTCGAGTCCTGCTGGGGCTCGTGGTGGTCCTCGGGTTTTCCGGGGCGGTCACTGCGGGCGTCGTCTACTGGACGCTGCTGCGCGATCTGCCCGATTTCCATAGCCTGGCGGACTACCAGCCGCCCCTGGCCACCCGCGTGCTCGACCGGGACGGACGCGTGATCGGCGAGTTCTTCGAGCGCAGGCGCCAGCTGGTCCGCATGCAGGAGATCCCCGAGCACGTGATCCTCGCCTTCGTGGCAGGCGAGGACGACGCCTTCTTCCGGCACTCGGGGCTCGACTACGTGGCGATCCTGCGAGCCGCCTGGGTGGACATCCTGGCCGGCGAGAAGCGGCAGGGTGCCAGCACCATCACCATGCAGACCGCCAAGAACCTCCTCCTCACGTCCGACCGTTCGTTCCGCCGCAAGATCAAGGAGATGATCCTGGCCCGGCGCATCGAGGAGCGCTTCAGCAAGGACGAGATCCTCTTCCTGTACCTGAACGAGATCTATTTCGGCTCCGGCGCCTACGGTGTTGCCGAGGCTGCCCGCACCTACTTCGACAAGCGGGTCGGCGAGCTCTCGATCTCGGAGGCGGCGCTCCTGGCCGGGCTCCCCAAGGCCCCCTCCAAGTACTCGCCCTTCTCGAACATGGAGGCTGCCGAGGACCGTCGCCAATACGTGCTGGAGCAGATGCAGGACGCGGGCTTCATCGACGAAGAGGCCTATGAGGAGACCCTGGTCGACCTCCCCGTGGTGAAGCGTCCCGAGGAGTACAGCGACTTCGCCGCCGCAGCCTACTTCACCGAGCAGGTGCGGCGGGCGCTGTTCGATGCCCTGGGTGGCGAGCAGGTCCTCACCGGCGGGCTCGTGGTGCACACCACCCTGGATCTCGACCTCCAGCAGGCGGCGGTCCGCGCGGTGCGGGGCGGCCTCGAGACCCTCGACCACCGCCAGGGCTACCGGGGGCCTCTGCGGCAGCTGGAGACCTCGCAGCTCGAGGGGGAGATCGAGCGGGTGGGTGCGGAGAACAGGCTGCCTGGTACGGGGGAGGCGCAAGAGAAGGAGCTGGCCTGGCCCGCGCCCTTCGACCCGGAGGGGGAAGTGCGTCCGCTCGTCGGCGTGGTGACCGGGGTGGATCGCAAGGCACAGACAGCGGAGATCGCCTTCGCGCCGGGCCTCCGGGCCAGCGTGGAGCTTTCGGACGTCTCCTGGGCCCGAGAGCCCAACCCGTCGAGCTTCCCGACGCCGGTCCGGTCCATCGGCGCGGTGTTCGACGTGGGAGACGTGGCCCGCTTCGTCGCGACCTCCCGCTCGTCCAACAAGGGCGGCGACGACACCGGACCGGTGCACCTGACCCTCTATCAGGAGCCTCTGGTGGAAGGCGCGCTCCTCTCCCTCGAGGTGGAAACGGGGGACGTGCTCGCCCTGGTGGGCGGCTACGACTTCGAGCGCAGCGAGTTCGACCGGACGATGCAGGCGCGCCGGCAGCCGGGCTCCTCCTTCAAGCCCATCATCTATGCCTCGGCGCTCGAGAACGGCTATACCGGGGCTTCCATCATCTACGATCGGCCGTTGGTCTACACCGACGAAGAGTCCGGCTTCACCTGGAAGCCGCAGAACTACGGTCGGCGCTTCCTCGGCCCCCTGACCCTCCGCGAGGCCCTCACCCGCTCGGTGAACAACGCCACGATCCATCTCCTGAAGGACGTGGGGGTGAGTCGGGTGGCCGCGCTGGCCGAAGAGCTCGGCATCGCGTCGCCGCTCGAGCGGAACCTCTCGCTGGCTCTGGGTGCGAGCCCGATCTCACTGTTCGAACTGTCCCGGGCCTACGCGGCGTTCCCCTCGGGCGGGGAGCTCGTGATTCCCACCTTCATCCGGCGGGTGGAGGACGCCGAGGGCGAACCCCTGCTCCTCGACGTCCCCCTCGACGAGTCGGACCGGGTCGACCTCGCACCGAGCGAGCCCGAGGGCCCGATGGAGGTGGAGGTGGACGAGGCCTTCGTCGACGAGGAGGTCCTCGCGGAGAGCGTCGACGGGCGACCCATGAGCGAGACCGACGCCTACCTCACCGTGGAGCTGCTGCGCGCGGTGGTGCACGACCCGCGCGGCACGGGACGACGCGCACAGTCGCTGGGCCGCTCGCTGGCGGGCAAGACGGGGACGACCAACGATCAGGGCGACGCCTGGTTCATGGGCTTCTCGCCGGATGTTCTCACCGGGGTCTGGGTGGGCTTCGACGAGAAGCGCCTGCTCGGGAAGGGAGAGACGGGGGGACGCGCCGCCCTTCCGATCTGGATCGACTTCATGCGCGAGGCGCTCCGGGACCGCCCGGTGCGGGACTTCCCGGTGCCCGACGGAATCGTGGTCGTGCGCATCGACCGCAGCACGGGGCTGCTGGCTGACGCCAGCAGTCAGGACGTCTTCTTCCAGGCCTTCGCCGAAGGCACCGAGCCCACTGAGACCGCCTCCACCGCCCTCTCGAGCGCCGAGAGTCGGCGGCGTCTACGCCTCGAGTTCTAGTGCCGCAGAATCCGAACGTCGCCCGTGCGACGCCGACCGCCCGCGAGCTGGCGCCCGAGCGAGACCTCGAGCGCGATCGAGACCTCCCCACGCTCTTGGCCGAGGCCGTGGTGCGGCTGGGCGAGGCGACAGCCTGCGAGCGGGTGACCATCTGGGGGCGAGGCCTGGACGGCACACCCACGCTGCTGGCCGCGAGTCTCCAGGGCCCTGGCTCCCTCTCTCCGTCGGAGGCGGCGCTCGACGCCCTCGCGGAGCTCCCGGGCGTCACCGACCTGGGACGGGACGACCTCCCGGCGCCCCTCGCCGAGCTGCCCGGGCGGGACGGCCTCAACCTGGCTGCGCCGCTCTGCACCCCGGGCCATGGACCCGTGGCGTTCCTGCTGGCGGGAGGGTCCCGCGATCCGGCCGGACGGGTGCGCCCCCGCACGCTGGCGGCCCTCGAGGCCGCCGCCCGCAGGCTCGCCCTGCCGGTGGCCGCCGTACTCTCGAGCCGACGGCTCGAGCGCCTCGACCGGGAGGTCCAACGACTCGACCGCCTGGCCGCCCTCGGAGAGCTCGTCGGTGAGATCGTCCACGAGATCCGCAATCCGCTGGTCTCGGTCAAGACCTTCCTCGATCTCCTACCCGAGCGGGCCGAGGACGCCGAGTTTCGGCGGAGCTTCTTCGAGGTGGCGAGCGAGGAGCTGCGCCGCGTGGAGCGGCTGCTCGATCTCGTGCTCCAGCACGCCCGGGGAGCCGTGACCGACGCGGAGGAACCGGTCGCCCACGTGGCCGCCCTGATCGGCCCGCTGGCGCACCTGGTGGGAAAGCGCGCTGCCCAGAGCGAGATCGAGCTCGACGTCGAGCTGCCGGAGCTTCCAGCAGCGGCGATCGGCGAGGACCGCCTGCGGCAGGTGATGCTCAACCTGCTCCTCAATGCCGTCGACGTCTCCCCGCCCCGCGCCACGATCTGCGTGCGCGGCTGGGTGACGGGGCGGACCGTGGTGATCGAGGTGGAGGACCAGGGGCCCGGGGTGCCTCGGGAGCTGCGCGAACGGATCTTCGAGCCCTTCGTCAGCACCCGGGAGGGCCGCCCGGGCGGTCTTGGCCTGGCGATCTCGCGACGTCTGGTCGAGCAGGCTGGCGGCCGCCTGGAGCTCCGGGAGACGCCGGCTCCGGGCTGCGTACTCCGGCTCGAGCTCCCCACCGTCTAGTTCCGACCCAAGATCGCCAAGAGAGTGCAAGCGCCGGAGGCGCGCGCAGCGAGGCGAAGCCGAGCGAAGCCTGTGGTGCGAGCTGGCCTAGCCAGCAGGCGGACCCACAACTAGGCACCCTCAGCGGGAGAGCCACTCGCGCGCGGTCCGGCCGAGCTCGGCGAGGCCGCTCAGGAAGAAGTGGTCGGCCTCCGGGATCACGTGTAGCCGAGTCCGCGATCCCTCTCGGGCGAGCTCGCAGAGCGCAGCCGCGGGGGCCAGGTCGTCCGCCTCGCCCGCCACCACGAGCACCGATCCCGGGAAGGCGCGGAGGGCCTCGTCATCCAGGAGTGCAGGAACGGGCGACACCAGCAGCAGTCGGCGCACCCGGGCGACACTCTGCGAGGCGCGCACCGCGCTGCAGGCTCCAAACGAGTAGCCCGCCGCCACCAGCTCCCCCGTGACGGTCTCGGCCTGATGGGCGAGCGCAGCCGAGTAGTCGGCATCCGCCGGCCCGGCGTCGCCGCTGGCGGCGCCGGCACTCGCTCCCACGCCGCGCCAGTTGAAACGCAGGGAGGCGAGCCCCGCCCGGGCACAGGCGTGAGCGAGCTCGCTCACCACCGGGGACTCCATGCTGCCGCCGTAGAGGGGATGGGGCGGGGCGATCACAGAGCCGCCGTCCTCGGGTGGCTGACCCGACACGTAGAGCCCTTCCAGGTCTCCGGGCCCCCCGGGCAGCGCGATGGTGACGGCCCGCTCCTCCTGCCGCATTCCAGATCCCTCCCCCCAGCTCAGCCGGGCCTCGTGCTCGCTCATCGCTCGCACTCGGGCTCCGGCCCTTCGCTCGGCTCCGCCTCGCTGCGCGTCGGCCGACTCTCGAGTCGGCCTCCTGGCTTGGCTGTGTGGCGGGGCCGAGGGTACCCTCGCCAGCCCTCGACGCGAGGAGGAAGGGAATGCCCCGCGAGAGCGCGGCCGAGCGCCGGAGGCGGGCCGGACGCATCGTTCGAAGGCTGGCCCGCGCCTATCCCGAGGCGAGCTGCGCGCTCCGCCACGTGGATGCCTTCGAGCTCCTCATCGCGACCGTCCTCTCCGCACAATGCACCGACAAGATGGTGAACCGGGTGACACAAGCACTGTTCGCGCGATACCCCGACGCCCAGGCAATGGCCCACGCGGACCCCGGGGAGCTCGAGGATCTCATCAAGCCCACGGGCTTCTACCGCCAGAAGGCGAAGTCGCTGATCGGCGCCTCCCGGGACATCGTCGAGAATTTCGGCGGACGGGTGCCCGACACCATGGAGAAGCTTCTCACCCTGCGCGGCGTCGCGCGCAAGACCGCCAACGTCGTGCTGGGCAATGCCTTCGGCGTGCCGGGCCTCACCGTGGACACCCACATGAGGCGCATCCACCAACGTCTCGGCCTCACGCGTCACGAGGACCCGGTGAAGATCGAACGCGACCTGATGGACCTCGTCCCGCGTCGCCACTGGACGCTCTACTCCCACCAGGTGATCCACCACGGCCGGATCTGCTGCGACGCCCGGAAGCCGCAGTGCGAGGCCTGTCCCCTGCGGCCCTGCTGCCCCTGGCCGGACAGCCGTGAGGGCCGGGCACGCACGTCGAGCGCCGGAGGGCGACGGCGCAGCGCGGCGGGGTCCGCGTCGCAGCCGTCATGACGCGCCGCATCGCCTACCGGGGCAGCTTCTTCAGCGTCTCCCGCGAGGAGGTCGACCTCCCCAATGGACACCGCATCGAGCTGGACCTGGTGCGTCATCCGGGCGCCGCGGCCATCGTGCCCTTCTCGAGTGAAACCGACGTCCTGCTGATCCGTCAGTTCCGCTACGCCGCGGGTGGCACCCTGCTCGAGGTGCCGGCGGGCAAGCTCGACGGGGAGGCTCCGGAGATCTGCGCCGCGCGGGAGCTGGAGGAGGAGGCGGGCCGGCGGGCCGGCCGCCTGGTGCCCCTGGCGTCCATCCTCACCACGCCCGGCTTCACCGACGAGCTGATCCACCTCTTCGCTGCATTCGATCTCGAGCCAGTGCCCACCCGGCACGAGCGCGACGAGGTGATCGAGGTGGTCGAGATGCCCCTGCGAGCGGCGCTGGACCTGGTCTGGAAGGGCGAGCTGCGGGACGCCAAGAGCGCCCTGGCGTTGATCCA
>JBDLIK010000072.1:0-10153 GCA_039714895.1 Myxococcota bacterium
CGGGATAGTCGAAGAGGGTACCGTTGGCGGGCGAATAGTTGACGACTGTACTGAGATCCCCGGGGCAGCCTCCTGTCGAGGCGAGTCCCAGCAAGAGGACCCAAGCGACCCTGACACGGGGGAGAGCCATGCGCTGGCCTCCGCGAAACCAGGGTACACCATCGTGGGGCATGGAAGCCAGGGTCTGCGTCGGCTGCGCGAGCCCTCGTCCCAGGCGCGTTAGCATCGGGGCATGCGCGCCCTCGCTCACATGACCCTCGTCGTGTCGTGACGGCGCTGCAGCTGGGCGCTCGCCGGGTCTTCGACGGGGACCGGCTCGAGCTGCGCACCGCCGACGGCGCGCTGGCGGCCTCCTTCCTGCCCGCGAAGGACTGAGGAGCAGGTCTTCAGGCGGTCTCGGGTCTTCCGGACTCCTTGGCGCGCTCGACGTTCGTCCGCCTCGCCTCGACGAGGGCTGGCATCACGCGATCGAGGTCCTCGAGGCTCCAGAGCTCCTTCGACTGGAAGGACCGGATCAGCGCCGGCTGCTGCATGATGCCGACGAGCCCGCCCGCCACGTGGAAGATCTCGCCGGTCACCTCCTGGGCCTCCGGGGAGGCCAGCCAGCCGACCACCGGGGCGATCTCCTCGGGCCCACGACGCTCCTTCTCCGGATCGCGGCCGCGGGCCTTGATCAGGTCGAGGGTCATGCGCGTGGCGGCGCCGGGAGAGATGGTGTTGCAGGTGGCGCCGTACTTGGCGACCTCCAGGGCCACCACCCGGCTGAAGCCCGCGATTCCCGCCTTGGCGGCGCCATAGTTCGACTGGCCGAAGTTCCCATAGAGCCCGGAGACCGACGAGAAGTTGAGGATGCGGCGACCTGGCTGCTTCGACTCGCGGATGTAGCGCACGAAGGGTCGGGTGCAGCAGTAGTGGCCGCGCAGGTGCACGGCGATGACCGCGTCCCAGTCCTCCTCTTCCATGTTGAAGAGCGTGCGGTCGCGCAGGATGCCGGCGTTGTTCACCAGCACGTCCACCTGGCCGAAGGCCGACAGAGCAGACTCGAAGATGGCCTGGCCACCGGGCGCGGTGGCCACCGAGTCGGAGTTGGCCGCGGCCTCGCCGCCCGCTTTGCGGATCTCCTCGGCCACCTCCTCGGCGACCCGCCCGGCTCCGCTGCCGTCCACGGCTCCACCCAGGTCGTTCACCAGGACGCGCGCGCCCTCTCCCGCCAGGTGCAGCGCGATGGCGCGTCCGATGCCGCGTCCCGCGCCCGTCACGATCGCCACTCTTCCGTCCAATCTGCCCATCAAGACCCCTCCTCGTCGACGAGCTCGAACATCGGAAGCGCCCGACCGTCCGAAAGATCCTCCCACGCCACGCGCACGGGCCGTCCCACCCGCGCCTGCGCGGGATCGCAGCCGACGATGTTCGTGAGCATCCGCACGCCCTCCTCGAGCTCCACCAGCGCCACCACGTAGGGTACGCGATCCGCAAAGGCGGGATGCGCGGGCTGGTGCATCACCGTCGTCGCGTGCACGACGCCCCGCCCTGCGCTCTCGCGCCAGCCGAGCTCCGACCCGAAGCAGTGGGGACAGGCCTCCCTCGGGTAGTGGATCGTCGCATTGCACGACCCACACCACTGGAGCACCAGCCGGCGCTCGCGGGTGGCCTCCCAAAAGGGTGCCGAGACGGGAGAGGAGGGGGGCTCCGGCCGCTCGCTCACGTCGACGCCTCGCTTCCCAGGACCACGGTGGAGGTGGAAGAGAGCACGCCTCCGCAGCCGTGGGCCACTGCGATCTCCACGTCTGGAACCTGCCGCTCGTCGGCCTCCGCGCGCAGCTGCCGCACGGCCTCGACGAGGAGGAACATCCCGTACTGCCCCGGGTGGGTGTAGGAGAGACCGCCGCCGTTGGTGTTGGTGGGCAGCGCACCTCCCGGGCCCAGAGTCCCCGCCTGGGCAAAGGCGCCGCCCTCGCCCTTCTTGCAAAAGCCCAGGTCCTCCAAAGCCAGCAGCACGGTGATGGTGAACGAGTCGTAGGTCATCAGCAGGTCGACGTCGGAGGGGGAGACCCCGGCCATCTCGAAGGCCTTGGGCCCCGACACCGCGCCCGCGGTGACGGTGAGGTCGGGCATGGCGCTGATGTGGAGGTGGGTGTGGCTGGTGCCCGCGCCGAGCACGAAGGCGGGAGGCTTCGCGAGGTCTCGGGCGCGGTCGGCTCGGGTCATGACAATGGCTCCGGCGCCGTCGGTCACCAGACAGCAGTCGAGCAGGTGGAGGGGTTCGCAGACGAAGCGCGACGCGAGCACGTCCTGCACCGTGATCGGCTCCCGGTAGCGGGCGCGTGGGTTGCGCGCGGCCCACTCCCGGGTGGAGACGGCGATCGCGGCGAGCTGCTCGGGCTGGGTGCCGTAGACCCCCATGTGACGGCTGGCCGCGAGCGCGTAGCCGCCCACCGGCAGGCGGATCCCGTAGGGAGCCTCCCACTCGAGCCGCGGCGACGGACGGCCCGGGTCCCAGCCGGGCATCGCCCGACGCCCGGGACGCGAGGCGCCCTGGGCGCGTGGGGTCGCCGCGTAGACGCTGACGGCCACGTCGCACAGACCCAGGGCGAGGGCCGCGGCGGCGTGCTCCACGTGGACCTCGTAGCTCGACCCGCCGAGGCTGGTCGTGTCCGTGTAGCGGGGCTGGATGCCCAGATACTCGGCCAGCTCCACCGAGCCCATGGGACTGGCTACGAAGAGGGCATCCACGTCCGAGAGGCGCAGTCCGGCGTCGTCGAGGGCCTCGCGGATCATCTCCACCTCGAGAGCCCGAGCGCCGCGGCCCAGGGAGCCGGTGGGCGAGGCCGCGTCCGCCACGCCGACGATGGCGGCGCGTCCGCGCAGCTCCCGGGGATCGTAGACCACGTCGCTCGCCTCTGTCCCTCCCCCGACGGCGAGCCACCCTACGGTTGGCCTACCCTCGCTGTCAATCCCGGACTCTGGAGGAGCACATGGAGATCGGACTCATCCTCACGGGAGGCTCGACGCGGGGCAACGTCGAGCTGGCCCGCCGCGCCGAGCAGGCGGGCTTCGACCTGGTGATGAGCGTCGAGTTCTTCAACCAGCACGGCTACGTGGTGCTGGGTGCCATCGCCGAGGCCACCTCCCGGGTGCGGATCGGCACGGGGATCGCCAACTCCTTCACCCGCTCGCCCCTGCTCCACGCGAGCGCTGCCATGGATCTCGACGAGCTCTCGGGGGGACGCATGGTGCTCGGCCTCGGCAGCGGCACGCGCCGCATGAACGAGGAGTGGTACGGGATTCCCTTCTCGCGTCCTGCCGCCCGAACCCGGGAGCTCATCGAGCTGCTGCGCACGGCCTTCCGCGCCCAGAAGGGGGGCGGCTTCCGCTTCGAGGGCAAGTTCTGGAATCTCAAGGTTCCGGTCTACGCTCGTCCGGGGGCGCCGCGCGAAGACATCCCGATCTGGGTCGCGGCGGTGAACCGTCACATGGCGGGCGCAGCCGGTGCGGCCGCCGACGGGCTGGTCGGGCACCCCATCGCGACCCGCGGCTGGCATCGCGAGCGCACGCTTCCGTGGCTGCGCGAGGCCGAGGAGAAGACGGGGCGGAGCGCTGGGGCGTGCCGGCTGGCCCCCTACGTGATGACGTCCATCCATCCCGACCGGGCCACCGCCATTCGCAACGCCAAGGGACAGATCGGCTTCTACTACACGACCTCCATCTACCACTCGATCCTCGAGTTCGAGGGGATGCCCGAGGTGGGCGCCGCCTGCCGCAAGGCCCTGCGCAGCTTCGACACGCGCTCGATGGCCGAGGCGGTCCCGGACGCGCTCGTGGGCGAGATCGCCATCGCCTGCCCGCCCGACGAGGCGCGCGATCGTCTCGCCCAGTGGCAAGACCTCACCGACGATCCGCTGCTCTACGCCCCGCAGATCGGGGTCCGACCCGAGGCCGTGAGCGAGAACCTGGATGCCATCCTGGACTGCTTCGGACGCTGAGGCCAGCGGAGGAATCGGCATGAGATTCGCGGGGAAGACCGCACTGGTGACGGGGGCTGCGTCCGGGATCGGCCGCGCCACCGCCGTGCAGCTCGCGCGGGAGGGCGCGCACGTGGCGTGCGCGGACGTGCAGCAGCAGGGCCTCGAGCAGACCGTGAAGTCGATCGCTCAGACCGGGGATCACGCGTTCTCGCTCCGCTGCGACGTGACCGACGAAGCGGCGATTGCCGAGATGGTACGTCGGGCGGTGGACGAACTCGGCCACCTCGACGTGCTCTGCAACATCGCGGGCGTCCTGCGATTCGACCACACCCACGAGCTCCGCCTCGAGGACTGGAACCGCATTCTCGCCGTGAACCTCACCGGCACCTTCCTGGTGACGAAGGCCGCGCTCCCGCATCTGCTGGCGGCAAAGGGCAGCCTGGTCAACATGGCTTCCACGGCCGGCCTCGGCGCCAGTCCATGGACGGCCGCCTACTCGGCCTCCAAGGGCGGCGTGCTGGCCTTCACCGCCACCCTCGCGGTGGAGTATGGCCAGCAGGGCCTGCGCGTGAACGCCGTCTGCCCGGGCGGCATCGAGACCCCCATTCACGACTCGTTCCACATCCCGGAGGGCGCCGACCCGAAGCTGCTGCGACGCATCTTTCCCTTCCGGGGCATGGAGAAGCCCGAGTCGGTCTCCGACGTCATCGCCTTCCTGGCCTCGGACGAAGCGCGCCACATCCACGGCGTGGCGCTGCCCATCGACGGCGGCACCTTGATGACTTTGTAGCGGCGGGCTCCCCGACCGGGGCTTCGCCCGGAACCGGACCCACAAATGCACAAATGCGAGCGGGGCTCCGACCTTTCGGTGGGAGCCCCGTGGCCAGCAGACCGCTCGTGGCGGCCCCCGGTGCAGCTACTCCTGCGGCTCTTCTTCCGTCACCTCTTCCGTCACCTCGAGCTCGTCGATCTCGACGAGCTCACCTTCCATCGGCGGCGCCGAGTCGACGCTCGAATCTTGCGCCGAGCACCCCATCGTGCCGAACGCGCCAATCCCGAACACCAACGCCGCGGCAGCGGCCAGCATCGAAATGTCCTTCAGGCCTCTCATCCCAGTCCCCCTCCTTTCGAGGTTGGGGCGCGAGGGTCCCATCCGGGGCCCCGCTCAACCGTGACGTGTATCACAGAAGAAGGTCGGCAATGCAAGGGGACTCCCCGACTGAACGAGGCTCTGGCAGAAAGGCAGCCGCACGCACGGCCGTGATACGCTGCGCCCATGACCCCGAGGGAACTCCGACGGCTCGGACTCGCCCTTGTGCGGGTGCTCGCGGACTCGGAGCGCACGGGAGAGATCCACGTTGCCGAGGAGCTGACCGGGCGTGGCCACTTCGACAACCTGAGACAAACGTTGTTTGATAATGATGAGGGCTACGCCCTCCTCCAGGATCGGCCGGAGCTGTGCAGCGATCAGGTCGACTACGACGCCCTGCGACGGCTCCCCACGGACACCCTGGGGCTCGCATACGTGGATCACCTGGACCGGAACCGCCTGTCCGCCGACTCCCAGGCCGCTCCCACCCGCTACATCGACGATCCGGAGATCGCCTACCTGATGCGGCGCTTCCGCCAGACCCACGACGTGTGGCACGCCCTGGTCGGGCTCGGCACCCACGGCCACGAGGAAGTCCTCCTCCACGCCTTCAGCTGGGGCCAGCTCCGGCTGCCGGTCTCGGCGATGGTGGTGCTGTTCGGCGGCCTCAAGCACCTGGTTCTCGAAGCCCGTTGGGGGACGCTGCGCCGCGGACTCCCGGAGGCCCACGCGGCCGGGCGGGCGGCGTCCCCGCTGCTGCCGGTCTACTGGGAGCGTCACTGGTCCGAGCCCATCGCCGAAGTGCGCGAGCGGCTCCGGATCGCGCCCTGCACGCCGGACTTCGTCGAAGCCTGATCCGACCCCTCCTCACGCACCCCGACAGGGGTGATAAGATGGGCGAGCGACGTCCGGAGGGGCCGTGGCCGAAGAGCATCCCGCGCTCGAGATCGTTCCGGAGAAGTGCACGGGCTGCCGGCAGTGCGAGCTCGCCTGCTCCTGGGTGCAGGGCGGCAGCTTCCAGCCCGCCCGCTCGGTGATCCGCGTGCACGTCTTCGACGAGCAGGCGAGCTTCGCTCCTTACACCTGCTTCCAGTGCGAGGAGGCCTGGTGCATGCAGGCCTGCCCGGTGAACGCCATCGACATCGACGAGGTCTCCGGAGCCAAGATCGTACTCGATGAGGTCTGCGTGGGCTGCAAGCTCTGTGTGATCGCCTGTCCCTTCGGCACGATCTTCTACGAGAAGGGGTCCGACAAGGCGACGAAGTGTGACCTCTGCGCCGGCGACCCGGCCTGCGTGCGAGCCTGCCCCACGGATGCGATCCGCTACGGACCGGGCAACCCGGGAGAGTGGATCGGGCCCTTCGGAGAGCGCGTGAACGACGACTACCGCCGGGCAGTGGAGGATGGGCAGAGCCGATGATCCACGGCTTCACGGGAACGGTGCTGCGGGTGGATCTCAGCAGTGGGAGCATCGCCCGGGAACCCCTGCGCGAGGACTGGGCGCGCGACTACCTGGGGGGCCGGGGCGTGGCGGCTCGCTACCTGTCCGAGGAGGGCGACCCCCGGGTCGACCCGCTCGCCCCCGAGAACCCCCTGCTGTTCGCGACCGGGCCACTCACCGGCACCAACGCGTCCTGTGGCGCGCGCTACATGGTGGTCACCAAGGGCCCGCTCACCGGCTGCATGACCACTTCGAACTCCGGTGGGCGCTGGGGCCCGGAGCTCAAGTTCGCTGGCTACGACCTGCTGATCTTCCAGGGGCGCGCCGCGGACCCCGTCTATCTGTGGATCCTCGACGACGCCGTCGAGCTGCGTTCCGCCTCTCACCTCTGGGGGCGAGGCGTCTTCGACACCGAGGACGAGATCCGCCGCGAGACCGGAGTCCCCGACTGCTCGGTGGCCTCCATCGGCCCGGCGGGGGAGCATCAGGTCCTCTACGCGGGCATCCTGAACGACAAGTTTCGAGCGGCGGGCCGCTCCGGCGTGGGCGCCGTGATGGGCTCCAAGAACCTGAAGGCCATCGCGGTACGAGGCACCGGGGGCGTCTCCGTGGCACGGCCGGAGGAGATGATGGCGGCCCAGTGGGCCATGAAGCGCGGCCTCACGGAAGCATCTCTCACCGCCGAGGGGTTGCCCCAGTACGGCACGCTGGCGCTGATGAACGTCATCAACGAGCACGGGGCGCTCCCCACCCACAACTACCAGGAGGCCCAGTTCGATCGGGCGGAAGACATCTCCGGCGAGGAGCTCGCCGCCACGCGGCTCGAGACCAACAAGGCCTGCTTCGCCTGCACCATCGCCTGCGGCCGGGTTTCCCGGATCTCCGACGAGGGCGTCGGCCGCTACACGATGGTCACGAGCCCCCGCAACTGGCGCCACGCCACCGAGGGACCGGAGTACGAGAACGCCTGGTCCCTCGGCGCCGACTGTGGCATCAGCGACCTGGACGCCATCCTCAAGTCGAACACCCTCTGCAACGACTACGGGCTCGACCCGATCTCCTTCGGCGCCACCCTCGCCGCGGCCATGGAGCTCTTCGAGAGGGGCGTGCTCACCGAGGAGCAGACGGGCATGCCGCTGCCCTTCGGCAGCGGCGACGCGTTGGTGACCATGACCGAGAAGACCGCGTTCCGGGAGGGGTTCGGCGACCTGCTGGCGGAAGGCTCGAAGCGCATGGGCGAGCGACTCGGCCACCCGGAGGTGTTCATGGGTGTCAAGGGGCAGGAGTTCCCCGCCTACGACCCCCGCGCCATCCAGGGGATGGGCCTCGGCTACGCCACCAGCAACCGCGGCGCCTGCCACCTGCGGGCGTACACGGTGGCCGCGGAGATCGTGGGCAACCCCGAGCCCCTCGACCCACGCGCCACCGAGGGCAAGGCGGAGCTCACCCGGGACTTCCAGAACGTCTCCACCGCAGTGGATGCCGCGGGGCTCTGCCTCTTCCTCACCTTCGGCATCGGCCTGGGTGAGATCGCGCCGATCCTGGCTGCCGCCACCGGCATCGACTGCAGCGAGGAGGACCTGCTGCGCGCCGGCGAGCGCATCTGGAACCTCGAACGGCTGTTCAACCTGCGCGCCGGCCTGACGGCCGACGACGACACGCTGCCCCGGCGCATGCTCGAGGACGCCATTCCCGCCGGTCCCGCCGAGGGGCACGTCAACCGCCTGGCCGAGATGCTGCCCGAGTACTATCGGGTGCGGGGCTGGGACGAAGAGGGGCGCCCCACCGCCGAGAAGCTCGCGGAGCTCGGCATCGAGTGATGGGAGTGCCGGAGGTGCCCACCCCATGCCCATGCGGCACGTGATCGTCGGCGCCGGACCCGCCGCCCAGAACGCCATCGAGACGATCCGGGGGCTCGATGCGGATGCCGAGATCGAGCTCGTCTGCGACGAGCCGGCCTACTCGCGCATGGTCCTGCCCTACTACCTGATGGGCGACGTTCCCGAAGCCGGGCTCTCCACCGGAGACGCCAACTGGTTCGAGGAGCTGCGCGTCACGACCCGCTTCGGCCATCGGGTGGTCGCGCTCGAGCGGGACCACGATCGCGTGCACCTGGACGACGGAACCCAGCTCGACTTCGACCGGCTGCTGATCGCCACGGGCTCCCGGCCGCGACGCCCGGACGTCCCTGGAGCGCACGGTCCGGGGGTCGTCGACCTCTGGACGCTGGCCGACGCCAACTCCTTCCTCGGAGCGCCGCACGGCGACGTCGTGATCGTCGGGGCGGGCTTCATCGCCTTCACGGTGCTCGACGCCGTGGCGAAACGGGCGAAGCGGGTGCGCTTCGTCGAGATCGAGCCCCGCGTCCTGCCGCGCATGCTCGATCCGGCGGCCGCCGCCATGGTGGAGGCACGGCTCGCGGCGGTGGGAATCGAGGTGCACAAGGGCGTTCCCGTGGAGGCCCTCGAGGCGGCCGGCGGCCGCCAACGCCTCACCCTGGCCGGCGGCGCCACCCTGGAATGCGACCTCGCCGTGATGGCCACGGGGATCCAGGCGAACACGGAGTTCCTCGAGGGCTCCGGGGTCGAGCTCGATCAGGCGATCCTGGTGGACGAGCAGCTGCGGACCAGCCGCACGAACATCTACGCCGCCGGCGACGTCGCCCAGGGACCGGATCTCTTCGGCGGACCGCGACGCGTGCAGGCCATCCAGCCGGTGGCGGTCGATCACGGCCGGGTGGCAGGGGCCAACATGGCCGGCGCGGGCATCGCCTACTCTGGAAGCCTCACCGTGAACATCCTCGCCGCCCAGGGCGTCGAGGCCACCAGCTTCGGTCGCTGGGGCGAGGAGGGCGAAGTCACCGTGGTCGCCAACCCCGCGAGCCACATCTACCGCAGGTACGTCTTCGAGGAGGACCGCCTGGTGGGCGGCATCCTGGTGGGCCCCACCCTGGCGGTCTCGGGGCTCAACGACGTCGGCATGCTCAAGGGCCTCGTGCAGACCGGGGTGCGGTTGGGCCCCTGGAAGGCCTACCTGAGCGAGAACCCCATGGAGCTGCGCCGGGTCTTCGTGGCCAGCGGCGCGGCGCGGGAGCTGCTCGAGTCGAAGCTGCTGGCAGGGCGGGTCACGGGGGGCGGCTACCGCTTCCCGCGCCTGCCCGCGCGACGGCCCCGACCGCGGCACCATGCCTCCCTGGTCACCGGCCACACCTAGCTTGTGCGGGTGCGGGTGAGACTCTTCGCCAGCCTGCGGGATCGGCTTCCCGGGGCGAAGAGGGGAGAGGGCTGGCTCGAGCTCGACGAGGGCGCGACGCTGCTCGAGCTCATCGAGCGGCTGCAGATCCCGGATCAGCAGGCGCAGATGGTGTTGGTCAACGGCGACCAGGCGCCGCGGCGGATCGCGGAACGCGGCGAGCTGCGCCTGTCGGAGAACGACACGGTCAGCATCTTTCCGCCCCTGGCGGGAGGATGACCGAGCTACTTCTCGGCGACCTCATAGGTCAGGGTCACCCGGGCGCGGACGGTGACGTCGGCGGGCGCGATGGGGGGCGCGGCGGCTTGGGCCATCATGAATGCCTCGCCCTGGCGGCGCAGCGGGACGGGCGGAGCTGCAGCGTCGTCGAGCCGGGCGGAAAGCAATCGCGCCAACCGGACACCG
>JBDLIK010000073.1:0-10117 GCA_039714895.1 Myxococcota bacterium
AACCCAGCCGGCCCCGGCGCGTCCCTCTGCCGCGGTGATGCTCAGCTCCGCTCTACGAGCGCGGCGTGGAGGGCCCGGACCGCCAGCTCCGAGTACTTCTCCTCGATCACCACCGAGATCTTGATCTCGCTGGTCGAGATGAGCAGGATGTTGATGCCTTCGTCCGCGAGAACCTCGAACATGCGCGAGGCGACTCCGGCATGGTCCTTCATGCCGAGACCCACCACCGAGACCTTCGCGATGGCAGGGTCTCCCTCCACGGCCTCGGCATCGCTTTCCCGGGCGGACTTCCCGCTGATCTCCAGCGCGCGGGCGTAGTCACTGCGCGGCACGGTGAACGTCATGTCCGTCGAGCCGTCCTGGCCCAGGTTCTGGATGATCATGTCCACGACGATGCCCGCCTCGGAGAGCGGCGTGAAGAAGCGCGCGGCCACGCCGGGCCGGTCCTTGACCCCACGGATGCGGATCTTCGCCTCATCACGGTTGGTGGTGACCCCCGAGACCACGAGCCGCTCCATCACATCCTCCTCGCGGGTGACCCAGGTGCCCTTCCCCCGGTGAAACGAGGAGCGCACGTGAAGGGGCACGCCATAACGCATGGCGAACTTCACCGAGCGGGTCTGGAGCACCCGGGCTCCCAGGCTCGCCTGCTCGAGCATCTCCTCGTAGGAGACGCGTTCGAGCTTCCGGGCGCTGGGCACCAGGTTCGGATCCGCGGTGTACACACCATCCACATCGGTGTAGAGCTCGCAGACGTCCGCACCGAGCGCGCTCGCCACGGCGACCGCGGTGGTGTCGGAGCCGCCGCGCCCCAGGGTGGTGAGGTTTCCATCCTCGTCGGCCCCCTGGAACCCGGCCAGCACCGCGACCGCTCCGGCTTCCAGCACCCGGTGGATGCGCCCGGCGTCGACGCTCTCGATGCGAGCGCGCGTGTGAGCACGATCCGTGCGCATGCCCATCTGAAGCCCGGTGAACGAGCGCGCCGGCTGCCCCTCGCGCTCGATGGCCATGGCGAGCAGTGCGATGGTTTTCTGCTCTCCGGTGGAGAGCAGCACGTCGAGCTCCCGGGGGGGCGGCCGCTCGCCGCCCACCGTCTCGGCCAGCGCGGCCAGCGAGTCGGTCTCTCCTCCCATCGCAGACACCACCACCGCCACCCGGTGCCCCTGGCGAGCGGTCTCCACCACCCGCTGCGCCACCGCGGCGATGCGATCGGGACTTCCCACGCTGGTCCCGCCGAACTTCTGAACGATCAGGCTCAACCCGCAGCCTCCTCCGAGGTGGGAATCTGACCCTCTCCGAGCGCGCGCGCCAGCACCCGGATCGCCGTGTCTCCGGTGGCGGAGAACCGGATCTCCCGAACGCCCTCCGCTCCCGGCCGGGAGAGCCGGATCTCGAGCCGCCCGGCGGGCAGGGCCTGGGGAAGCCGGTCTGCCCATTCCACCGCCACCACCCCGGGTGGCGCGAGCCAGTCGAGCCAGCCCGCGGCCTCGAGCTCCGCCTCGTGCTCCACCCGGTAGAGGTCGGCGTGGACCAGCGAATGGCGTGGGCCCTGGTGATGCGCGGCGATCACGAAGGTCGGGCTGGTGACCTGCCTGGGATCGATCCCCAGGCCCTCGGCGAGTCCCTGCACGAAGACCGTCTTGCCCGCGCCCAGCGGACCGCTGAGCGCGATCAGCAAGCCCTCGGCCCCGACGGCGGCGCCCAGGGAACGGGCGACCGCCCGGGTCTCAGCGGGGTTCCGGGAACGGCAGTGCAAGGGCCTGGGTCTCCGTCCGCCGAGCGACGACGGTCCGTAGCTCCTCCATGGTCGCAGGAATTTCCTCCGCCAGCTCCTGGGCTGCGAGGCCCGACCGACCCCGGCGGGCGGCAATGCGGTCCGCGCAGGCTCCGTGCACGTAGGCCGCCAGCGCCGCCGCCGGCGCAGCCGGGAGGCCCTGGGCGAGCAGCGCCGCTACCAGCCCCGTGAGGACATCTCCGCTGCCCCCCGTGCCCAGGGCCGGCCCGCCGGTGGGTGTGACGGTGAGCTCTCCGTCAGGCTGCGCCACCAGGCTCGCCGCGCCCTTGAGCAGGGTCACGGCACCCGTCCGCTCCGCCAGGCGCCGCGCCCAGGCCGGACGATCGCCGTTGACCTCGCTGGCACTCGTCCCGAGCAGCCGGGCCGCCTCACCCGGATGCGGCGTCAGGATCGTGGCCGCCCGGCGAGCCCGCAGGGCGGCGGGATCCTCGGCCAGGGCCACCAGGGCGTCCGCATCGAGCACCAGCGGCCGCTCGACGCGCTTGGCGAGGTCGCGAACGAAGGACTGGGTCTCGAGGCTGCGTCCGAGCCCGGGCCCCAGCGCCACCACGTCCCGCTCGGCCGCCAGCGCCAGCACCGCCTCCTGGGCGTTGTTCGCGAAGGCGCGCTCGTCGGTCTCGGGGACCGGCACGGTCATCGCCTCGGTGGTCTTCACCTCGAGAATGGGGTTGAGCGAGGCGGGGCAGGCCACCGTCACCAGGCCAGCGCCGCCGCGCACGGCGCCCGCCGCGGCCAGGGCCGCAGCGCCGGTCTTTCCCTCGGAGCCCGCCACCACCAGCACGTGACCGAAGCTTCCCTTGTGGGCCGCGGCCGGCCGCGCCGGCAGCAGGCCGCCGGCACCGGCGCGCGAGAGCATGAAGCTGCGGGGGACGAGGTTCGGGGCCTCGTCCGCGATCCCGATGCGGGCCACCACGATGCGTCCGGCGTGCTGGCGCCCGGGCTCGAGGGTGAGGCCGAGCTTGGGAAGGCCCAGGGTCACCGTCACGTCCGCGGACACCGCCACGCCCAGCACGCGACCGGTGTCCGCGCACACGCCCGACGGGACGTCCACCGCGACGGTCCGCCCGCGGGTCTGCCCCAGACGCTCGAGGGCCTCTGCAGCCCTCCCCGCCACCGGCCGCGAGAGTCCTGTCCCGAAGACGGCATCCACCACCAGGGCCGCCTCGGGAACCCGGAAGCGTCCTCCCTCCCAGGGCACGCCGGCAGCGACGAGTCGGCTCCAATTCGCCGCGGGGTCCCCGCGCAGCTCGTTCGGGTCCACCAGCAGGGCGACCCGGACGGGCACGCCGAGGGCGTGCAGGTGGCGGGCAGCCACCAGCCCATCGCCCCCGTTGTTTCCACTCCCACACGCGACGAGGACCGGCGTATCGCGGGGGCGCAGCGCCAGCACCGCATCGACGACCGCCCGGCCGGCACTCTCCATCAGAAGCTCTCCGGGCACCCCCAGGGTCTCGATGGTGTGGCGGTCCAGGCCGCGCATGGTGGCGGCATCCACCAGCGGCCAACGGTCGCTGATCACGCGGGCCCCTCCAGCACCACGTGCGCCAGGCACCAGCCGGCGTCATGGGTCACGCTGAGCTGCGTGCGCGCCACCCCCCGCTCCCGGGCCTGACGCGCGGCGCCTCCGTGGAAGGCAAGCTGCGGTGGCTGGCCTCGGCGTCGCACCACCTCGAGCTCCTGCCAGGGGACCGTCGGCAGGTCGAGGGCCCGGGCGGCGGCGAGCTTGGCGGCGAAGCGCACGGTGAGGCTCTCGAAGCCGCGTCGCTTTCGGGCGGCGTAGGCGCGCTCGCCCTCGGTGAACAGGCGCCCGTGCAGCCGAGCGCCGAAGCGCTGTTCGGCCGACCGGAATCGATGCGTGGCCACGGCGGAGAGCCCCAGCCCGAGAATCACCGCAGCTGCTCGAGCAGGTCCCGCACGGATCGGTCCATCCCCAGGAGCAGGGCCCGTGCCGCGAAGCCGCGGCCCACCACCACCCGGCCGGCGACGGGAGCCGCCGCGAGCACCGTGGGCAGCGAGCGGGGACCGAGCCCGCCGGACAGGGTGACCTCCAGACGGAGCTTGGCCGCCAGCCGGGCCGCGTCACCCAGGCGCTCGGAGGCCTGCGCGCGTTCACGCCGGGGCAGATCCACCACCGCCGCGGTCCAGAGGTCCACGCCATGCAGGTCCGCCTGATAGGCCGCCTTCACCGCCTCCAGGTCGGGATGCACCAGCGCCGAGACGTGCAGGCCTGCCTCGACCAGCATGCGCACCACGGGGGACAGGCTCGCGCCGTAGGCACGAAAGTCCAGCGGTGCCGCCTTGTCGTCTTCGCGCTCGAGAGACGCCAGCACCACCCGATCGGGGCGGACCTCCAGCGCGAGCTTGAGCAGAGGCTGGATGGGCGCCATGTGCAGCTCGAGGCTCCGGGCCGCTCCGCGAAGCTCTCGGGCGTTCTCCTCGCGGGTCCCCGGACCCTCCTCCGCGAGCCCCAGGGCCACCGCCTCCGCGCCGGCGAGCTCGACGAGCTTCGCTGCGGCGACCAGATCGGTCTCGCGCGCCCCCACCGCGTCGCGCAGGGAGGCCACGGCGTCCAGAGAGATGGTGAGTCCCGGCACCCTGTGTCAGCCGGCTTGCGGCCGGCTCGCTCCCGGTCGTCCCACGTCCACCTGCTACCCCCTCAGCAGGGCCTTCTGGAGCTCCCGCGCCAGGTCCTGCGCGAGCTCGCTCACCCGGCCCTCGTCTTCGCCTTCCACCATGATGCGCGCCTTGGGCTCCGTCCCGCTGTAGCGGATCACCACCCGTCCCCGATCTGCGAGCTCGGCCTCGACCTTGCGGACCTTCTCCGCAAAGTCGGGCAGCTCCTCCAGGGGTCGCTTGTCGCTCACCGGGACGTTCAGCAGCACCTGGGGAAAGCGCACGATCCCCTCAGCGAGCTTGGACAGCGGCAGCCGGCGCCGGCGCATGATGCCGAGGATCTGCAGCGCCGTGAGCAGGCCATCGCCGGTGGTGTTGTGATCGAGGAAGACCAGGTGCCCCGACTGCTCGCCGCCCAGGTTGTAGCCCCCTGCCCTCATCGCCTCCACGACATAGCGGTCGCCCACCTGGGTCCGGACCAGCCTCACGCCATAGGCCTGCAGGGCCTTCTCGAGCCCGAGGTTGCTCATCACCGTGGCCACCACCGCACCGCCCCGCAGGACGCCGCGATCGGCCATGTCCCGGGCGGCCACTGCGAGGATCGTGTCCCCATCCACCGCCCGACCCTTCTCGTCGATCAGCACCACCCGGTCGGCGTCCCCGTCGACGGCGATGCCCAGGTCCGCCCGAACCTCCTTGAGCCGGGCGATGGCGCGCTCGGGATGCAGCGAGCCGAAGCCCTCGTTGATGTTCCGGCCGTCCGGGTCCACCCCCAGGCTGAAGACCTCCGCGCCGAGCTCGGACAGGACGGTGGGCCCGACCTTGTAGGCCGCCCCGTTGGCGCAGTCGAGCACCACCCGCACCCCGTCCAGGGTGAGGTCCAGGGGAAAGGTCTTCTTGAGGAACACCACGTAGCGGCCCAGGGCGTCGTCGATGCGTCGGGCCTGCCCCACGGCCTCGGCCTCCGCCCGCAGATCCGCCAGACGTCCGGAGACGATCAGCTCCTCGATGCGGTCCTCGATCTCGTCCGGCAGTTTGAAGCCGTCGTCGCCGAAGAACTTGATGCCGTTGTCGTAGTACGGGTTGTGGCTGGCGGAGATCATCACGCCGGCGTCGCAGCGCATATCGGTGGTCAGGAAGGCCATGGCCGGCGTGGGCATCGGCCCAACGACCATCACGTCCACCCCCATGGCGGCGATGCCGGCGGCCATGGCGTCCTCGAACATGTACCCCGAGAGCCGCGTGTCCTTGCCGATGATGACGCGATGGCGCCGCTCGCCGCCCTGCTTGCGGAACACGTGGGCCACGGCCTGGCCCAGGGCGAGGGCCATCTCGGCGGTCATCGGATGCTCGTTGGCCCTCCCGCGCACGCCATCGGTGCCGAACAGCCGCTCGCGTCCCTCTTCCGCCATCATCCCTGCCCTTCCACGTCTTCGGGGATGGCTTCGACCATCACCTTCACCCGCACGCTCTCGGGCTCTTCCACCCAGGCGTTCCGCGCTCCCACGGTGAGCTTCACCTCCCGCTCGAAGGAGTCCGAGATCCCGGCCAGCGCCAGGGTCTCCGTAATCACTTCCGTCAAGCGCAACACCTCGCTCCGCGCGCCGCTGATCCGCACGCGCTCCGGCTCCACCACCACCTCGGCCACCTGGAAACCGGCGGCCGGCTCTCCCTCGAGATCCGGACGCACCCGGACCACCTTCGTCCCCCGCCGCTCGAACTTGACCTCGACGCTGGAGGGCGAACGACTCACGATCTTCGCACCCCGCGGCAGCTCGAACTGGGTGATGTCGACCTCGTAGTCCGCGTTTCCCTGCTTCGCTCCGGCGACCACCAGGCGGTACTCCATTCCGCCGGGGGAGACGTTGCGCAGGGCTGCACGGCTGCCCTGCACGCGCAGATTCACCTCGTCGGTGCTCTTGTCCACGATCACGAGATTGTCGGGTACGGCTTCGAAGGCGATGGGGACGTCGAAGCCCCGCTCGAGGTCGGAGGTGCCGCTGGCCACCGCCCACAGCATGAGGGCGATGATGAGGGCGAGCAGCTTGTAGCGCAGGTTCTGGAAGATCCTCATCGCTCTCGTCCCCGTCGGCTGCGTCCACGCGGCAGTCGCACGACGCTCGATTCGTCGGGTTCGTCGTCGGTGGGGGACGCCGGGGACTCGGTCGCGGGCTCGGGGGTGGCATCTCCCTCGGGCCCGGCCTCGGCGGACGCCTCCACCGCGGGCTCCGGCTCGGCGGCCGGGCCGGGCCCGCCGGTCGGATCGGCTTCGACCTTGGGGAGCGGCAGCTCCGGCTCCCGATGTCCACTGGTGAGCAGGTCGCGCAGCGCTCCCCGCAGGTGGGGAGCGTCGAGCTCGCGGAAGAGCCGGCCCGCCACCACCAGGGAGATGGAGGCGGTCTCTTCCGAGACCACGATCACCGCGGCGTCGGTCTCCTCGGTGATGCCCACCGCCGCCCGGTGTCGGGTACCGACACCTTCGGGGAGATCCTGTCGCAGGGTCAGCGGCAGGATGCAGCCGGCGTAGGCGACGCGTCCGTCCTCGATCACCACCGCGCCATCGTGCAGCGGCGAGTACGGGAGGAAGATCGAGACGAGGATCTCCTTGTTGACCACGGCGTCGACGGGACTGCCGGCCTCGATCAGGTCCCCGAGTCCGGTCTCGCGACCGAGTACGATCAGCGCGCCCACCCGCTTCTGGGCCAGGATCTGGGCGGCTCGCACCACCTCCTCCACGACCTGCGCCTCCTGACGCGCCGAGACCGAGCGAAAGAGCCCGCGCCCCATCCGCGCCAGCGCCCGCCGGATGTCCGGCTGGAAGATGATGATGATGATGAGCACGCCGTAGGACAGGAAGTTGTTGAGGATGAACGACAGGGTGGCGAGCTGGAAGGCCTGGGAGGCCAGGAACGCGGCGGCGAGGATCACCAGGCCCACCAGGATCTGCACCGCGCGGGTGCCGCGCACCAGCAGCAGCAGCCAGTAGACGCCGAAGGCCACCACCAGCACGTCGACGACATCGGTGACCGGGTCGAAGTTCGAGGAGAGGAAGCCCCAGACGTCCCCGAAGAGCGAGCGCACCCACGCGGCGAGGTACTCGATCACGCCCGGTCTCCCCTTGTGTCCCGCAGCGCTCGCGCCAGCCGGGTCGCACGGCGGGCCGCGGCGACGTCGTGGACGCGCACCCCGTCCGCCCCGGCGTAGACGGCCACGCTACAGGCCGCGAGGGTCGCGTCTCCCCGCGCTTCCAGCGGGTCGCCGCTCTGTTCTCCCAGAAAGGACTTGCGCGAGGGCCCCACCAGCACGGGCAGCCCCGTCCGCTGACGCAGCTCTGCGCCACTCGCCAGCAGGGTGAGATTGTGGGGCAGCTGCTTGCCGAAGCCGAGCCCAGGGTCGACCCCCAACCGCTCGTCGGGGATCCCTGCCCCCCGGGCGCGATCGGCGGAAGCGCGCAGCTCGGCCGCCACCTCCTCGAGGACGTCCTCGAAGTGCACGCAACGCTGCATGGTGGCCGGCTCACCCCGCAGATGCCCCAGGATCAGGCCGGCGTCGAAGCGCGCCGCCACCGTCGCGAGGGCGGGATCATGGGAAAGCCCCGAGACGTCGTTCACGATGCGGGCGCCGGCCTCGAGGGCGGCCTCCGCCACCTCCGCCTTGCGGGTGTCCACCGACACGGGGATCTCGCTCGCCTTCGCGAGGCCTTCGATCACGGGCCGGATCCGAGCGATCTCGAGGGCGGCCGGCACCGGCCGCGCGCCGGGCCGCGTCGACTCGCCCCCGACGTCGATCACATGCGCTCCAGCGGCCGCGAGCGCGTGGCCCGCCTCGAGGGCCGCCTCGACGTCCACCCGCTCCCCGGGGCCGACGAACCGCCCACCGTCCGAGAAGGAGTCCGGCGTCAGGTTCAGCACCCCGACCACCGTCACGCGATACGACGGGAGGATCGTCGACTCGACCACGCCAGGGGCTCCTAGCCGGGGATGGGTTCGGGGTCGGGCAGCTTGTCGCTCGGGAACGGGTCGCTGGCCTCGTTGCGCTGGCGCGGCTTCTCGGTCTCCGTGACCACGGGGGGTGTGGGCAGCGGCGGCAGCGGCTGGTTGGCCAGGATGCAGCTGATGTCCGCCGCCTCCAGGGTCTCGCGCTCGAGCAGCGCCTCGGCCATGCGGTCGAGGACTTCCCGGTGTTGGTCGAGCAGATGCCGGGCCTCTCCGTAGAGGCGGTGGAGGAGCTGCTCGACCTCTTCGTCGATCTCCTGGGACTTCTTCTCGCTGTAGTCCTTGCGGGAGACGAAGTCGCGTCCGAGGAACACGTCCTGACCGTCGTCCCCGTAGGCGACGGGGCCCAGCCGCTCGCTCATCCCGTAGTGGCAGACCATCTGTCGGGCGAGGTCCGTGGCCTTCTTGAGATCGTCCGACGCCCCGGTGGAGAAGTGGTCGAAGACCAGGTCCTCGGCGGCGCGGCCGCCCATGGCGTGGCGGATCATCGCCAGCATCTGCTTGCGGGTGAGGTTGTAACGGTCCTCCGCGGGCAGCGTCCACGTCACCCCCAGGGCCATTCCGCGCGGAATGATGGTGACCTTGTGCACGGGATCCGAGCCCTCGGAGAGCGACGCCACCAGGGCATGGCCCGACTCGTGGAAGGCGCTGATGCGCTTGTCCTCCTCGGAGAGGATCAGGCTCTTGCGCTCGGTGCCGAGGACCACCTTGTCCTTGGCGTGCTCGATGTCGTGCATGGAGACGCGCTGGGCGTCCCGGCGGGCCGCCAGCAGCGCGGCCTCGTTCACGAGATTCTGCAGGTCGGCACCGACGAAGCCGGGGGTGCCCCGGGCAATCACCTCGAGCTCGACGTCGTCATCGAGGGGCACGCGCCGGGTGTGCACCTTGAGGATCGCCAGACGGCCGCGCAGGTCCGGGCGGGGCACCACGACCCGCCGGTCGAAGCGGCCCGGCCGCAGCAAGGCCGGGTCGAGCACGTCCGGGCGGTTCGTCGCCGCGATCAGGATCACGCCCTCGTTGCTCTCGAAGCCGTCCATCTCGACGAGGAGCTGGTTGAGGGTCTGCTCGCGCTCGTCGTGCCCTCCCCCGAGGCCCGCACCGCGATGACGGCCGACGGCGTCGATCTCATCGATGAAGATGATGCAGGGCGCGTTCTTCTTGCCCTGGAGGAAGAGGTCGCGCACCCGGGAGGCGCCGACGCCCACGAACATCTCCACGAAGTCCGAGCCCGAGATGGAGAAGAACGGCACCCCCGCTTCGCCCGCCACCGCTCGAGCCAGCAACGTCTTTCCCGTGCCCGGGGGGCCCACCAGCAGGACCCCCTTCGGGATGCGTCCCCCGAGCCGCGTGAACTTCTTGGGCTCGCGCAGGAAGGCGATGATCTCCTCGAGCTCGGCCTTCGACTCCTCGACGCCAGCCACGTCGTCGAAGGTGATGCGTTGCTGGTTCTCGGTGAGCAGCCGGGCCCGGGACTTGCCGAAGCTCATGGCCTTGCCGCCACCGGCCTGCATCTGGCGCATGAAGAAGATCCAGAGCCCGATCAAGAACACGAACGGGAGGTACCAGATGAGCGCCTGCTGCCAGAGCGGCGACTCCCGCGGGGGCCGGGCTTCGATCTCCACGGCGTGGCTCTCGAGCTGCGCCACCAGGGCCTCGGTGACCGCCGGGACGTAGGTCTGGAACTCCCCTTCCTCGCGGAGGTGCCCGGTGATTT
>JBDLIK010000074.1:0-9971 GCA_039714895.1 Myxococcota bacterium
CTCTGGGGTGCTTCCTTTGCGGCAGGGCCTGCGCGAGGTGGGCGAGCATCGGGTGGCCGTCCCCGCGGCTCGCTTGCATTTCGCGGCGTTGCTAGTATGCTAGTAAGCTACTATGGCAGCAGACGTCAAGCAGTTCAACGTCTACCTCCCGGTGGAGCTGATCCGGGAGCTGAAGCACCACGCCGTAGATACGGAGCAGTCCCTTTCGGCGATCGTGGCCGGGGCGCTGCGCCGTCACCTCGCCCACGAGACGAAACGGAGGAAGATCCATGGCCAGTGAGGGTATCCGCGGCCTCTACATCGAAACGCACAACTGGGGGAAATCGGTCGCCTTCTGGAAGGCGCTCGGCTACGAGCTCGAGTTCGAGACCGACCACCACTCTGGTTCGCTTCGCCACCCTGCGGCTGGCCTCTGGATCTTCCTGGCCGAGCGTCCGCTGGGGCACGCACTTAAGCTCTACCCGGTGGTGATCGTAGACGACGCGGCGACCTTCGAGGCGCCGGCCGCGGGCCAGGTCGAGCGCCCTTTCGTTGCCCAACACTGGGACGTGATGGAGGAGCTCCTGCGGGATCCCGATGGACGGCTCGTGAGCGTTCAAGCTCCGCTCCCCAAGGACGCCTGAGGGTCCTAGGCATCGCCGCTGGATCCGGTCAGCGGCGCCGCGCGCGCGTCAGCCTGCGTCGCGCTCAAACGGTGGGGCCCCCGGACCCTGTGGGCTACTTCACAGGCCCCCTCCGCGGCCCCCGATAGCCTCTCGCTCGGAAGCGGCCATGCGCCCGGGCCGAAGGAGAGGAGGGGCGATGAGGGACGGGACCGAGTCTATCGTCGAAGCAACCCGCGCCTGGCTCGAGATCGACGGGGTCGAAGAGATCGCCGAAGGCCGCGACGCCGGTGAGCCCTGTGTGCTCGTCTTCGCTTCCTCGGCGCCGGAGGCGCTCAGTCGACGACTTCCGAGCTCGATCTTCGGCCTTCGGGTCGTCATCCGATGCTACTCGTGCGTAGGTCGAGCATCGATCCAGCTGTTCCCACCACCCAGCGAGGGCTCCTCCCTCTCCGAGACGCCAGGTCCGACCCGATGGGCGGATCGACGGGCACACTCCCCGCGTGGAGGCCGGCTCCGGCTGTCCTAGCATGGAAGGGCACGCTGGAGCGGGAGCTTCCGTTGACCGATCGTGCAGACCGTCAGCGCCTCCTCGCCAAGGTCCCCATGTTCGGCAAGCTGGATGGGCAGGAGCTCGACGGACTCCTCCAGGCGGCCCGAAACAGGCACGTGTCGGCAGGGCAGGAGCTCTTCCACAAGGGGGATTCCGGAAGCCAGGTCTTCGTGATCCTCTCCGGGCGCCTCAAGGTCATGACCACCTCGAGCGACGGGGACGACATCGTGTTCGGGCTCATGGACCCGGGGGAGGTCTTCGGAGAGCTCGGGCTGCTGCTCGAGGAGGGCACGCGCACCGCCACCATCGCGGCGGTGGATGACTGCGAGCTCCTGGCCCTGGACCGGCGCGACTTCCTGCCCTTCCTACGCTCGCATCCCGATGCCGCCATCAAGCTGCTGGAGGCCCTGGCGGAGCGGTTGCGCCGGATCAGCGAGTTCGTCGAAGACACGCTCTTCCTGAACCTGCCCTCCCGGCTGGCCAAGAAGCTCGTGGCCCTCTCCCAGTCCTACGGTCGGGAGGCGACCGGGGGCGTCCGGATCGACCTGTACGTTTCCCAGGCCGAGCTCGGGGACATGGTGGGCACCACGCGGGAGAGCATCAACAAGCTGGTTCGACGTTGGGCCCGGGAGGGCCTCCTCAGCATGGAGCAGGGCTACATCACCATCCATCGCCCCCGGGAGATCCAGGCGCTGGCGGGGATGCTGAACCACTAGGCCCCCAGCGTCTGGTAACCCGGACGCTTCGGTGGCCGGGTGGCACCATCGCCTCTAGCCTCACGGGCATGGGAGACTTCGACCTCGATACCACCCTCGAGGGCGGAGACGGGCGCTACAGCGCGCGGCTCTGCGAGGACTGGGACATCTGGGGCCCCAACGGGGGCTACCTGGCGACCCTCGCACTGCGCGCGGCGGGCCTCGAAGCCCGGGTGAAGCGTCCCTCGTCGTTCGCCGGTCACTTCCTGTCGGTGGCGCGCTTCGCCCCCGTGGACGTAGCCGTGGAGGTGCTGCGCCGGGGGCGCAGCACCGAGTCCTTCCGCGTGTCGATCCAGCAGGAGGGCAAGCCCATCCTCGAGGCGATGGTGCGGACCGCCGCCGAAGGACCCGGCCTCGAGCACGACGTGGCCCGTGTCCCGGAGGTTCCAGGCCCGGAGGACCTGCGTTCGATGGAGGAGCTGCGCAAGCCCGACTGGGGCCCCGGGTATCCCTTCTGGCAGAACCTGGAGGCACGGCCGGTCCAGCCCGAGCGCTTCCTCGAGCCTCCGCGCTCTCGCCCACCCGTCTTCCGGGAGTGGTACCGCTTCCGGCCTCGGGCCTGCTTCGACGATCCCTTCGTGGAGGCCGGGCGTCAGCTGCTGCTGGTGGACACCCTCTCCTGGCCGGCGGCCTGCCAGCCCCACCCGGAGGACTCCGGCTTCCGGGCTCCCAATCTGGATGTCACGGCCTGGTTCCATCGCTCGGACCCGAAGGGGGAGTGGCTGCTCGCCGACCACGAGTGCCTGGTGGCCGAGGGGGCCCTGATGGGGACGACCGCTCGGGTCTGGAGCCGGGAGGGCCGGCTGCTGGCAAGCGGTGGCGCCCAGCTCTTCTGCGTCCCCGCTCCCCCACAGCCCTGACTTGGTCCCCGCAGGGGGTGCGTTGACACCCAGTCGACTTCTATATATCACTGTATCCGCATCGAGAGATGGATCAATCGAGCTGCCGAGCCCGGAACCGGGCGCCCCCGGTCCCGACGGAGACCCCGACATGACCGATCAGCCCGCCTTCAAGGTCGCCGACCTGAGCCTCGCCGAGTGGGGCCGCCGTGAGATCCGCCTCGCCGAGCACGAGATGCCCGGGCTCATGGAGCTGCGCCGGCGCTATGCCGGGGAGCGTCCGCTCGAGGGCGCGCGCATCATGGGCAGCCTGCACATGACCGTGCAGACCGCGGTGCTGATCGAGACCCTCACGGCGCTCGGCGCCGACGTGCGCTGGGTCTCGTGCAACATCTTCTCCACCCAGGACCACGCCGCCGCCGCGGTGGCGGTGGGACCCGAGGGCAGCGCGGAAGATCCCCGGGGCATCCCCGTCTACGCCTGGAAGGGAGAGACCCTCGAAGAGTATTGGTGGTGCACCGACATGGCACTCCGTTGGCCGGACGGATCCGGCCCCACGCTGATCGTGGACGACGGCGGCGATGCCACCCTGCTGGTCCACAAGGGGGCGGAGTTCGAGCAGGCGGGCGCGGTGCCGGCGTTCGATCCCCACGAGGACCCCGAAGAGTGGGGCGTGATCCTCGAGCTGCTGCGCCGCAAGCAGAAGGAGGACCCCGGGCTCTTCGGACGGATGGCCGCGGGCCTGCGCGGGGTCTCCGAGGAGACCACCACCGGCGTCCACCGCCTCTATCAGATGGAGAAGGAGGGGACGCTGCTGTTCCCCGCCATCAACGTCAACGACTCGGTGACCAAGAGCAAGTTCGACAACATCTACGGCTGTCGTCATTCGCTGCCGGACGGCTTGATGCGCGCCACCGACGTGATGCTCGGGGGCAAGCTCGCGGTGGTGTGCGGCTACGGCGAGGTGGGCAAGGGCTGCGCCGCGGCGCTGCGCGGGCAGGGCTGCCGCGTGGTCGTCACCGAGATCGATCCCATCTGCGCGCTGCAGGCCGCCATGGACGGCTACGAGGTCTCGACCCTCGACGACGTGGTGGAGCGTGCCGACCTCTTCGTCACGGCGACGGGGAACTTCCACATCATCTCGGCCGAGGACATGGCCCGCATGAAGGACAAGGCCATCGTCGGCAACATCGGCCATTTCGACAACGAGGTGGACATGGCGGGGCTCCAGGCAGCACCGGGTGTGAAGCGGGTGAACATCAAGCCCCAGTACGACGAGTTCGTCTTCCCCGATGGCCACAGCGTGCTGGTCCTCGCCGAAGGGCGCCTGCTCAACCTGGGTTGTGCGACGGGCCATCCGAGCTTCGTGATGTCCGCCTCCTTCACCAACCAGGTGCTCGCTCAGCTCGAGCTCCACCAGAAGGGAGACGAGTACGAGCGCCGGGTCTACGTGCTGCCCAAGCCGCTCGACGAGGAGGTGGCGCGCCTGCACCTCGATCACCTCGGCGTGAAGCTCACCAAGCTCACCCCCAAGCAGGCCGGCTACATCGGCGTCCCCATCGAAGGACCGTACAAGCCCGACCACTACAGGTACTGACGGGACTGATGACCCGAGCGCCTCGGGTGGGATAGGATCTCCGCATCCACCGGAGGTCCCCCCATGCGCATCGGACTCGTGAGCCGCTTCCCCACAGCCGGACTCGACGACGTCGTCGCGGAGGCGAAGGACGCGGAGGCGCGAGGCTTCCAGTTCCTCTCGCTGCCGAACATCTTCGGCCTCGACGCCATCGGTGCGCTCACGGTGGTCGGGCGCGAGACCCGCCGCATCGAGCTCTGCACCGGGGTGGTGCCGACGCCCCCGCGGCATCCGGTGGCCATGGCCCAGCAGGCGCTCACCGCCCAGGCCGCCAGCGGCGGGCGCTTCGTGCTCGGCATCGGTCTCTCCCACAAGATCGTCATCGAAGACATGTTCGGGCTCTCCTACGCGCGACCCGCGCGGCAGATGCGCGAGTACCTCGAGGTGCTGATGCCTCTGGTGCAGGGCCGGCAGGCCTCCTTCCAGGGCGAGCTCTACCGGGTGAACGCCGGGCTTCAGGTGGCGGGCGCGACACCGGTGCCGGTGGTGGTCGCAGCCCTCGGCGAGGGGATGCTGCGGGTGGCGGGCCGTCTCGCCGACGGCACCGCGACCTGGATGACCGGCCGCAAGACGCTGGCCTCCCACACGGCACCCACCATCCGGGCTGCCGCGAAGAACGCGGGCCGACCCGAGCCCCGGGTGATCGCCGCCCTCCCCATTGCGCTCACCAGCGAACCCGACAAGGCCCGAGAGGTGGCGAGCCAGGCGTTCCAGATCTATGGCTCGCTGCCGTCCTACCGCGCCATGCTCGACCGGGAAGGCGCCGCGAGTCCGGGTGACGTGGCCATCGTGGGGGACGAAGCAACCCTCCGCGAAGGCCTGCGGGAGCTCGCGGACGCCGGGGTCACCGACTTCGCGGCCAGCGTCTTCCCGGCTGACGAGAGCGCAGTGGATCGTACCCTCGAGTTCCTGCAGGCCGAGCTGTAGCGGGCTGCGCCCGCAGCCATCGGCCTTGCCCTGACGTCAGCTGGTGCATGCGCCGCTTCGCTCGGCCGGAAATCAGTCGAGTTCTGCGAAGGCCTCCAGCCGGCTTTCGATCTCCTCCGGAACCTCGTGCTCGAAGGCTTCGGGCGCGGAACTCGGATCGAGGTGCCCGGGAAGCTCGAGATGGATCTCCAGCGGCTCTCCTCCCTCGACACTCGTGCCCAGCAGGGTCAGCCCGACCTCGACGGCGCCGGGCACCTCACCGTCGAGCGCCAGCTCGAGGACCTCGTAGCGGAAGTCCGCGAGCGCGTCGGCGAAGGGAGCAAGAACGGCGCGCACCTCGTCGGGCTCGTCGGCGCTCGGTTGATAGCGGATCCGCCCGTCCCCCCCGGCGTCGAGCCGAGCGTCCCGTACGCTCAGACCGTCCTCGGTACGCACCAGCGGGATCTCGCCAAAGAGCAGCCCTTCACCCACCAGCTCCGGAAGGTCCAGGAGCCCGAAGAGCTCCGCGAGATCTGCCTCCTCGACCTCGAGCACCAGGGGTGCGGCGTTCGAACCGTCGAGGGCACCCGCCGCTGCGGCCGTGCCCCCCGCGAAGCTCCACTCGCCCTCCTCTATCACGAGGCCCGCCTCGGGGAGCGCAGCGAAGCGCACCCAGCCGTCGGCGAGCTCGAATCCGAAATCGAACCGTGCGCTGGAGAGCAGCTGACCCGGGGGCAGCGCCGGCGGCGAGAGTCCCTCCAGCCGAAGCACCGCATTCGCGCGTTCCAGGAAGGCCCATTCCGATGCGAGATCGACCTCGCGCAGGGCGAGGTCGACACCGCCCTCGAATCCCGCCGCTCCCCAGCCGAAGGACCCCTGGGCGGCCAGGGTTCCACTCGCCTCCGCATCGCCGAGCCCCGGCAGCAGGCGCAGCAGCTCGGCGCCGTCCGGCCCCAGGGAGAGCGGGTGAAGGCGCAGCTCCGCCCGGCCCGGGCCGGACTCGGGATCGAGGCCCGAGAGCTCGAGGACCAGCCGGCGGGAATCGTCCGCGAGGGTGGCCTCGAAGCGGGTGCCGCCCTCCCCTCGCTCGGCCCGCCCGACCCACGAGAGTCGGGGCAGCCGGGCAGGGCTCGCCACATCCAGGATCTCCTGGAGCCGCAGGGTGCCTTCGACGCCCGCACCCGGGCTCCACGAAAGGGAGCCGGCGAGGTCCCGGAACTCGAGCTCGAGATCGGGAACCTCGAGCAGGCCGCGCTGCGCGGAGATTCCCAGCACCGGAGCGGTCGGATTCCCGGTGACCGAGAGAGCGAGGTGCGGAGTCTCGCCCTCCGCGCGGACGCGGTCTCCGAGCTCCAGGTCGAGGCGCAGCGGCGGAATCTCGAAGGCTCCCTCGAGGGTGCCCTTCCCGGCGTCCGACGACACGAGTAGCAGGCGCTCGTCCGCCTGACCGAGGCAGGCGCGCAGGGGAGATACGAAGGCCACGATCCCATCGAAGATCAGACCGTCCACCTGCAGGTCGGCACATTCTCGGAGCGCCAACTCGAGGCCGGCAGCGCTCCGAAACATCCGGGCTTCCAGGTTCAGACCGGCGGCCCCCAGCGATCCGGCGGAGAACGAGCCCGAGGCGTCGAGCTCGAGATCGAGGGTGGCCTGGAGCTCCTCGCCGCGCACGGATCCCGAGAGCGTGGTGTGACCCCGGACGAGACCCGCACGCAGCTCTGCGTCCACCACACCTCCGAAGATCGAGTCGCGCGAGCGCAGGCCACGGGCGGATACCGTGAGCTCGACGCGCCCGAGGGGCGTCTCGAGGGAGAGGCGCGCGCTTTCCACCTCGAGGCGATCCGGGGCGAGCTCCGCGCCCTCGCCGAGCAGGGTCCCCCCAGCGCGCAGGGGCCCTGCCAGGGCAGCCGGCGTTCCCGCGAACTCGACGCCCCGCAGCAGAAGCTCCACCGGCCGCCGTTCGAGCAGGCTTCTGACCGTGAAGCGTGCCTCGATTCGGGCGACCGCCAGGGAGTCTCCTGCTGCCCGCAGCTCGCGAACCTCGAGGAACCCCCAGTCGAAGCGGGTCACCCGCAGCGATGCGTCGCTGAGGCCCGCCTCACGGACGACCGCCAGCAGCCAGCGCTCGGCGAGGCTCTGACGCTCGAGTGCCAGCAGGAATCCGGACAGGAACCCGATCGCAGCAAGGGCCCCGGCCACCAGCCACCAGCCCCGCCGCAGGCCCCTGCGCGCACTCCGGCTCATCCCGCCCGGATCGGACATCGGCCGCCGGGGCCTTAGTGGGCGGCGGGCTTCGGCCCAGAGCTTCGCGCGTCACGCGCTGACGCAGCTTCCCCACGCACCGCTCGAATTCTGATGCCGATTCCGGCACTTGGCGGCCGAGGGCCATCTGGACCCGGTCAGCCCTTCCCTTGACATCTCCCGCCGGGAGGCCTTCCCTCACCGGGTGCGCCCGTCTCCCGGAAGCCCAGGCCCGGCCTGGGTCCTTGCCGCTGTGCTCGCGATCGGGGCCTGCTCCACGCGGACCCCGGTGGTGGGCGATCTCACGGACGAGGATCGCGCCGAGTACGCTCGGGTGAGCCTGGAACGCGCCCGGGTGCTGCAGGCGGAGGGCGACCTGCGGACGGCCGAACGCCTGCTGCGCAGCGTGGTGGCGGTAGCCCCGGACGACCGCCGGGCCCGGGCTCTGCAGATCCAGCTGCTCGAGGAGATGGGGTGGTCCTCGGAGGCCGCCGACGCACGCCGCGATCTGCGGCGGCTGCGGCCCGAGCCCGTACCGACCGGTCCAGCCGACCTCCCCTCGGAGGGCCTGCTGATCACCGTCACGGCCCAGGAGGTCGGCGAGGGGAGGGACGCCGCCCACGCCGCCTCCATCAGCGAGGGCCTCTCCGTGGCCCTCGGCAGACGCGTCCGAACCCGACTGCCCGACGCCCGGCTGGTGAGGCGGGTCCCCGGCTCCGTCGAGGAGGGGCGCGCCTGGCTGGCCCGCTACCAGCCGCGGGCGGTGCTGGCCCTGCGCGGGGCCCGGAGCTTCTGCGGCGAGTCCGTCCGGGACGGGACCTTTGCGGTGGCCGAGCTCGAGATCGCCACGGGGGCGGCGGGGGCCGTCGAGCTCGAGCAGCTCACCCTCATCGAGCGCCTCTTCGACCCGGATCCCGAGAGCTGCGTCGAGGAGGTGGCTGCCCGGGCGCTGGAGCGGGTGATGGACCACCCCACGGTCGGCGAGGCGCTCGCCGCGCCGCCCACCCAGGAGGACGTCGACTGGTCGGCGCGGGCGATCCGGGAGATCTTCCCGGCCCTCGATGCCGCCATCGAAGCGCGGGCGGAGAAGGGACGTCAGGCGATGCGCAAGGGGCGCTTCGAAGATGCGCTGGCGAGGTTCCGCGAGGCGGCGCGGCTGGACCCGGAGGATGGCGCCCTGGCGGATCTGGTGGGCGAAGCGCAGGCGAGCCTCGACATGCACCGCGAGCTGCTCGGGCGTCCGGGCACCTTCGTGGCCGACGTGGCCGCGGAGGCGCCGGCCTCCCTCGTCGAGGAGCGGTGATGCCCACCTTTGGGATCCTGGTGGGAGGAGGCCCTGCGCCCGGAATCAACGGCGTCATCGGTGCCGCCACCATCATGGCTCGCCGCCAGGGCGCCCGGGTGATCGGAATCGTCGAGGGATTCCGGGGGCTGATGCGGGGAGACACGAGCCGCATCCTCGAGCTGCGCATCGGCGCCGTCTCGCGCATCCACCTGCTGGGGGGCTCGATCCTGCAGACCTCCCGCGCGAACCCCACCCGCGAGCCCGAGCACCTGGCGGCGGTGGTGCGCTCGCTGGACGAGCTGGGCGTCGACCACCTGATCACCATCGGTGGCGACGACACCGCGTTCTCCGCACAGCGCGTGGCGGAGACGGCGGCCGGCCGCATCCGCGTCGCCCACGTTCCCAAGACGATCGACAACGACCTTCCCCTGCCCCACGGCATCCCCACCTTCGGCTTCGAAACCGCGCGCGAGCACGCCACCCACGTGGTCTCCCGACTGATGGAGGATGCCCGAACCACGGCCCGCTGGTACGTGGTGGTGGTGATGGGCCGCAAGGCGGGCCATCTGGCCCAGGGCACCGCCAAGGCGGCCGGCGCGACGCTCTGCCTCATCCCCGAGGATTTCCCCGAAGAGGCGATCCGCCTGGAACGGGTCGCCCGCATGGTGGAGGGCGCGATCGTGAAGCGTCTCACCCATCGGCGTCCCTATGGGGTCGCGGTGGTCGCCGAGGGCATCGGCGAGCGTCTCCACCCGGCGGACCTCGAAGCGCTCGAGTCGGCACCGCGCGACGAGCACGGGCACATCCGCCTGGCCGAGGTACCCATCGGACAGGTGATCCGAGACCGGGTGCGAGCCGGGCTCAGCGAGCTCGGGATCCACATGACCGTGGGCGAGAAGGACGTGGGCTACGAGCTGCGCTGTGCCGCCCCCAACGCCTTCGATCTCGACTACACCCGCGACCTCGGCGCGGGCGCGGTGCGCGTCCTGCTGGCGGGCGGGTCGGGCGTGCTGATCACCCGCCAGGAATCGGGCATCGTGCCCATCACCTTCGACGAGCTGATGGATCCCGCCACCGGCCGCACGCGGGTGCGAATGGTCGACACCTCCACCCAGTCCCACGAGACGGCCTGGGCCCTGCAGGTCCGCATGGAG
>JBDLIK010000075.1:0-9868 GCA_039714895.1 Myxococcota bacterium
GTCCGCGACGGCTGCCCTCGACCGGGTCGAAGAGCTGCTACCGAGAGATCCGCGGCTGCTGCGCCTGCGCGTGGAGCTGGCGGGCCGCAGCGGCAACGGCGCGCGCTTCGAGCAGGCTCTCCTCGCGCTCCGAGGTGTAGCCCCCACTCTCGATCAGGCCATCGCCACGGAGAATCGGTTGCGGGGAGCACAGGGCCTCCCTCTGCTCCCGGACCTTTCCGCCGAGACGCTCCTCGCGCAAGAGCACTGATCCCGGAACCCGCCAAGCGGCGTTTCTTGACACGGAGAGGGCTTTTCGGCACCGTAGCGCGCGCCATCCGGCGATTCGCTCCCATCGTCTAGCGGCCTAGGACGTGGCCCTCTCAAGGCCAAGACACGGGTTCGAGTCCCGTTGGGAGCACCACCGCCGGACGCACCGAGCGCGGCTCGGACCCCGCAGGACGAGGAAGCCGAGCGTGCCCGAATTCGCATTCGCCTTCCTCGATTGCGAATTCGGGGGCCTCGACCCGGAGCTCCACGACATCACGGAGATCGGTGTGATCGTCACCGACTACCGGCTCGCGGAGCTCGCCACCGCGGAGTGGAAGGTGCGCGCGCGCGCCGACCGGGTGAGCCCCGAAGCCGCGCAGATCTCCGGCTACGACCCGGAGCTGTGGAAGGATGCGGTCCCGCTGCGCCAGGCCCTCGAGGAGTTCACGCAGCTCCTGCCCTCCGGGCGCACCACGGTACCCGCGGGCCAGAACGTTCGCATGGACGTCGCCTTCCTCGAGCGGGGATTCAAGAGCTGCGGGCTCGGCTATCCCTTCGACTATCACGTGATCGATCTCGCGACGCTCTTCTATGCCTGGTCACTGGTGGCTGGCGAGCAGGTGTCGGCGCTCTCCCTGCGACAGGCGGCGACCAGCGCGGGGCTCATCCAGGGACCCATCCCGCACCGGGCTCTCGCCGATGCGCGCCTCACGTTGGAGAGCTTCCGCCACTACGTGGGGCGGCTCTCCCCCCGTCCCCCGGCCGACGCCCCTGCGTCCGCCGGCCCGGATTGAGGCTCGAGCCTCACCCGCCACTTTCCCACCGCGGAGAGGTCCAGGGCCGCCAGGGGTGGGAGCAGCCACCTCGCCAGCCAGCTGCCAGGCCGCAGGCAGATGGCCGAGGCGAAGTCGATCAGCACGGGTCGCCCGTCCCCGCCGACGAGCACGTTGCTGCGATGGCGCAGGTCGAGGTGCACCACGCCTCGCCGGTGCATCGCGCGCACCGCACCTTCGAGCTCGTCACAGAAGCCGCGGGGCACCTGCCCCTGCAACCGCCGGGACATCCGCGGGCCCGGCCGATACTCCACGGCGAAGGCGAGCCGGTCTACCCGACCCAGGAAGCGTGGGACCGCCTCGCAACCCGCCAGCACGTGATAGGCGCGGATCTCCTGGCGATGGATGAGGGGCGCGAGGAAGTGGCGGACGAAGGGCCCGCGGGGTGCGAAGTCCTTGACGACCACCCGCTGCCCGCCGGTCGCAACCAGCAAGACATCCGGGTTGCGCGCGTTGCCGCGGTGCAGGACCTCCACCGTGGCGGCCCCGAGTGCAGCCCGGCTGGGCAACGCGACGCTCGTCTCCCCCAAGACTGGCACTCCGTTGGGAGCGTCGGCCCTTGCCGACGCAGGGGGCGCCTAGCCTAGACCCCCGCGCTGCCCTGCGCCATGCGCCGGCTGTGGGCCTTGCCCGCAGCCCCCTACTCGCCTCCGGAGCGATCGCGAGCGGGAGGCGAATAGACGTTCTGGACCACCTCCCAGAGCTCCTCGCGCAGTCGCTCCTTGAAAGCGGGGTCCGCCTGCACGGGAAGGGTGTCGGCCTGGACGAACTCCTCGAGCTCCTCGGTGGTGAACTCCGAGGCGACCTCCAGGGGCCCATCGCTTCCGTGCTGACGTCGGCCGGGCTTGCGCCGGGGCGGAAACAGCCTTCGCAGGGTATGACCGAGATCTGTTCTCACAGCGCCGCCGATGCCCCCTCTCCCCTGCCCGCCTCCACGAGCAGACGCTTGACTCGATACAGACTCGAGCGGACCGCGTCGTTGGAACGACTCGTCCGCCGGGCGATCTCCTGGATCGGTAGATTCTCGACATGCCGCAGCAGGAAGACCTCGGCCTGCCACGGGGTCACCCGAGCGAGGCAGGTGTTGATGGCCTCCGCATAGCGCTGCATGGTGAGCTGCTCTTCCGGATCGCATCCGGACAAACGCGAAGGGGCCTGGCTCAGCCGGGGCCGTGCCTGTTCGAGCCGCTCCTCCTGGTTCTTCGCGCGCCGCAAGTGGTTGTTGATCGTGTTCTTAGCGATCCCGTAGACCCAGGCCAACAGGGAGGAGCGTCCTCGATACCCCCCGATGCAGCCGAAGACCGAGCAGAAGGCCTCCTGGACGAGATCCTCAGCGTCCGCGTGGTTCCGGATCCGGACGTAGGTGAAGTTGTAGATCCGCTGGAAGTATCGACGGTAGAGCTCGTTGAAATGGAGCTCGCTTCCAGAGCGGATCCCTTCTACCAGATCCGGGTCCGATAGCGTCTTGGGATCGATCGTAGTGATGGACGGTGCACGGGGCAACGCGCGACTCCCTCGCGTTGTCCCTCCCCAGGGTGACCCGATCCGCTAATAGAGTGGCCAAAGGGCTCGTTAGGTGGCGCCCCGGCCCCAGATTCCCCTAGAACTCCCTGTCCCGACGCAGCTTTTTCGCAATTCCCCCCCAGGGGAATCCACGAACTGCGGGCGAAGCCGGCCCCGGTGGGCCGAGCGCAGCGGCGCACGCCCGAAACGACGGAGGAGCAAGGCCGATGGCTGCGGGCCTTGCCCGCAGCCCGCCCTAGCGCCCGAGCAGGCTGTCGAGGCCGGGGGCTTCCTTGAGCAGAGCGCGACGCATCCGATAGAGGTTCGCCTTGATGGCATCTTCGGATTTGCCGAGCGCCTGGGCGATGGTGCGGATGGGCTGTCTGCGCAGATGCTTCAGATGGAAGATGCGGCGCTGCAGCGGCGTCAGCTGATGCTCGATCACGCGCTCGCAGCGATCGAGGACCCGGCGAGCGTCCACCGTCTCATCGCTGGGGGCCTGGTTGGCCGAGATTCCCGAGGAGGCGTCGTCCAGCCACTCCAGCCGGGGACGAGGCCTGCGGAAGCGCCGATTCACCTTGTTGCGCGTGATCCCGAAGATCCAGACCAGCAGGCTGGACTCACCGGCGAAGCTCGGCAGGGCCTGAAAGACCGTCAGGAAGACCTCCTGGGTGACGTCCTCGGCCTCGCCGTGATCGTTCAGACGCTTGAGGGCGAAGCGGTACACCCGCGGGAAGTAGCTGGCGTAGAGCAGGTCGAAGTGCTCGCGGCTCCCCCCCAGAATGTGAGCGACCAGCTCCTGGTCGTCCTCCCAGGCCTTGCGCCTCGTACCGGCCTCTCCCCGCCCCGGCCGCCGGACGCTACGCCGTTGGCGGGAGGGAGCCGGGCTCCCCGGTGTCGTAGTCCCCGTCGTGCTCGACAATCCCCTGCTCCCTGGCGGCGGCCCGTCCACGGGCCCGGTTCCTTCAAAGGTGGGGACTTGCGTCCCGACGCGAGAAAGAGCAAGGGTCGTGCCATCCGCCCGACGACTCGCAACCAGCCGTCAAACCAGTCGATTCGGAAGGGGCTTTGAGCCGAACGGCAGCTCGGGAGGCCCGGGAGCCGTCGAGCAGGGGGGGTGAAAGAAATTACCCATTGTGTGGTGGCCGGTTCACCGTGGCGAGAATCTGCCAACCTGGCCGTCAGTCGGCGCCCCGGCTCTCCACGAAGCGACCCAACGCTGCGTAGGCCCGGGGCGACGCCGAGGTGGCCTCGAACTCGATCGCGAACCCCCGGGGCGGAGCGTCCTGCTGCCGAGCCACCACGCCTCCCAGGCGGAGCAGCTCCGAGTGTCCCGGGAGCTCGAGGAGGACCCGGGCCCGGATGCCCAACTCGGGCAGATCCTCGGTCACCAGGAACATGCCGAGCTCCGAGAGGTCCCGGACGCGCAGGAAGACCTGTCGCTCGGGGTCCTCGTAGCTGGCTTCCAGGCGCGCCCGCACCCGGGGGGCCCGCCGCCGCTCGCTGGCTTCGCTCACGGGATCAGAGCCTGCCCGGGACGATCCACCAGTTTCCTCCCACCCGTTCCCAGCGGTCCTCCCGCTGTAGGACCACCGCCCGCCGGCGCAAGGGCAGTGCGTTGCGGCCTACGATGCGGACCTTGACCCGGGCCTGCCCGGGTCCATCGACCAGCACCTCCTCGACGGACAGGGACACCGCCCGGCTCTTCTCGAAGTGCGCCTCGGCGAGGTCGCTGGCCAGGTCGGCATAGTAGTCCGAGAACGCGCTCACGTCCTTGAAGTAGCGACGCAGGACCGTGTCTTCGTAGGTGGCGAGGGTATTGAAGCGGCGCTGGGCCATCCGGTCGTAGAAGGCAGCGGCGCGCTCGTAGAACTCCGCGATGCCTTCCGATTCGACGATCTCCACCCCGGCGGAGAGATCCGGCGGCGGACCCGGGGGCCCTCCGAAGCAGCCCAGGAGCAGGAGGAGGATGGCGACGCGCGGCTCTCTCACGCTCGACTCTCCTCGATGGCGGCGCGAGCGGCGGCCAGGCGCGCCACGGGAACCCGGAACGGCGAGCACGAAACGTAGTCGATGCCCTGACGTACGCAGAAGCGTACGCTGCTCGGATCCCCCGCGTGCTCCCCGCAGATACCGACCTTGAGCCCGGGGCGGGTGGCGCGGCCTCGCTCGATGCCGATGGCGATCAGGGCCCCGATCCCCTCCTCCTCGATGGATACGAAGGGGTCCGCCTCGAGGATGCCGGTCTCCAGGTAGGTCGGAAGGAACTTGCCGACGTCGTCGCGCGATAGCGCCCAGGTCATCTGGGTGAGATCGTTGGTGCCGAAGGAGAAGAAGTCGGCTTCGCGGGCGATGGCATCCGCGGTGAGCGCTGCTCGCGGCACCTCGATCATCGTCCCGATGCGGACGCGCAGCCGGGGGCGCCCCGCCCGCTTCCGAACGCGCTTGGCTTCCTCCTGCACCAGCCCGCGCAGGCGCTCGAGCTCTCCCACGTGAGAGACCAGCGGGATCATGATCTCGGGTTCCACCGCGAGCCCGGACCCTGCCACCTCGCAGGCGGCCTCGACGATGGCTCGGGTCTGCATGCGGTAGAGGGAGGGGAAGGTGATCCCCAGCCGACAGCCGCGGTGACCGAGCATCGGGTTCCACTCGCGCCGGGCCTCCACCTGGGCCCGCACCCCCGCGGCGTCGCGGCCGAGAGCCGTGGCGAGGTCGCGAATCTCGTCGTCGTTGTGGGGCAGGAACTCGTGAAGCGGCGGGTCGAGAAGGCGGACGGTGACCGGGAGGCCTTCCATCGCCCGGAAGATGCCGACGAAGTCCCCACGCTGCATGGGCAGGAGCTTCTCCAGGGCGCGTTCGCGCTGGGTCTCGTCCTCGGCCAGGATCATCTCCCGCATGGCCAGGATGCGCCCGGGCTCGAAGAACATGTGCTCCGTACGGCACAAGCCGATGCCCTCGGCGCCAAACTGCCGGGCCACCATGGCATCCTGGGGGGTGTCGGCATTCGTGCGCACGCGCGTCCTGCGGAATCGATCCGCCCAGCTCATCAGCTCGACGAACTCGCCCCCGAGCTCGGGCGTCACCGTGGCCACCTCGCCCAGCATCACCTCACCGCAACCGCCATCGAGGGTCAGGAAGTCACCCCGTTCGATGGTCTGATCGCCGATGCGAGCGCGCCCGAGCTTCGGGTCGACGGCGAGGGCATCGCAGCCCACCACGCAGCAGCGGCCCATGCCCCGGGCCACCACCGCCGCGTGGGAGGTCATGCCGCCCCGCGCCGTCAGGATTCCCTGGGCAGCGTGCATGCCGTGGATGTCGTCCGGGGAGGTCTCCACCCTCACGAGGATCACCCGCTCGCCACCCCGCGCGAGCTGCTCGGCTTCGTCGGCCGAGAAGACCGCGCGGCCGACGCCTGCCCCAGGAGAGGCCGGCAAGCCCCGAGCGATCACTCGACGTTCCGCCCGGGGATCCAGCGTCGGATGCAAGAGCTGCTCCAGCGAGGCGGGGTCGACCCGGCAGATGGCCTCCTCCCGCCGGATGAGCCGCTCCTTCGCCATGTCCACGGCAATCTTGACGGCTGCGGTCGGCGCCCGCTTTCCCGCTCGTGTCTGCAGGATCCAGAGCCGTCCCCGTTCGATGGTGAACTCGAGATCCTGCATGTCACGGTAGTGCTTCTCGAGGACCCGCTGGATGCGCAACAGCTCGCGATAGGTGGAGGGCATCTCCTCCTCCAGCGTCGGCAGCGAGCTCTGCTCGGAACCTCGGCTCTCCCGGTTGAGCGGCTGCGGGGTACGCAGCCCGGCCACCACGTCCTCCCCCTGGGCGTTGCGCAGATACTCGCCGTAGAAGACCCGGACGCCCGTGGAGGGATCGCGGGTGAAGGCGACGCCGGTGGCGCTGTCGTCGCCCATGTTGCCGAACACCATCGCCTGGACGTTCACCGCCGTCCCCCAGCTCTCGGGGATGGCGTGCAGCTGTCGGTAGCGCACGGCGCGCTCGTTCCCCCAGGACCGGAAGACCGCTCCGATCGCCCCCCATAGCTGCTTCATGGGGTCCTGGGGAAAGCCACGTCCCGTATGCTCTGCCACGATCTCCTCGAAGTCCTCGGCCAAGCCACGCCAGTCCCGGGCGCCGAGCTCCGTATCCAGTCGAATCCGCCGCGCGTGCTTCAAATCTTCGAGCGTGCTCTCGAAGCGCTCGTGGGGCACGCCGAGCACGACGTCCCCATACATCTGGAGGAAGCGGCGGTAGCTGTCCCATGCGAAGCATTCATCGGCCAGGGCCGCGAGACCCGGGACACTCTTCCGGTTGAGGCCGAGGTTGAGCACGCTGTCCATCATCCCCGGCATGGACACGCGGGCACCGGAACGCACGGAGACGAGGAGTGGCTCCTCGGCATCCCCGAAGCGGCGGCCCATCAGCACCTCCAGCCGCGAGAGCGCCGCGCCGATCTCCTCCTCGAGGCCGGCCGGACGTCGGCGTCCGGTCCCCCAGGACCGGCAAACTGCGGTGGAGAGCGTAAAGCCAGGCGGGACCGAGAGCCCCAGCCGACTCATTTCCGCCAGGTTCGCGCCCTTGCCCCCGAGCAGCTCACGCTGGTCCGCCCGGCCGTCGGCCCGACCCTCGCCGAAGCAGAAGACCCTTCGCTCGCTGGAGCGCCCCCGGCGGGGACGGGCGGGGCGCTTGCGCGCGCTCCGTGCCGCGCCTCGGCGGGTTCCCGTAGCGGATCCGCCCCCGCCTTTCCGCGGGCTCATGCGGGCCTCTCCAGCCGTTCTCCCAGGTAGCCGATCACTCTCGCCAACGGAATGCGCTCCTGCTGCATCGAATCGCGATCGCGAGCGGTGACCTTCCCGTCGGCCTCGGACTCGAAGTCCAGCGTCAGGCAGAAGGGAGTTCCCACCTCGTCCTGACGGCGATAGCGCCGGCCGATGTTTCCGGCGTCATCGTAGAAGACGCTGAAGCGCCGCCGCAGATCGGCGGCCAGGCGGCGGGCGGGCTCGGCGAGCTTCTTCGACAGGGGCAGCACCGCCACCCCGATGGGTGCCAGACGGGGGTCCAGGTGCAGCACGGTGCGGGTCTCCCCACCCTCCAAGGCCTCCTCCTCGTAGGCGTTCGCCAGCACGGCGAGGCAGGTCCGATCGATCCCCACGGAGGTCTCGATCACCATGGGGACGTAGTGCTCCCGGGTCTGCTCGTCGGTGACACCGAGATCCTTGCCCGAGAATTCGCTGTGGCGGGAGAGGTCCCAATCGCCCCGATGGTGGATGCCTTCGATTTCCTGCCAGCCGAAGGGGAAGGCGAACTCGATGTCCACCGCGGAGACCGCGTAGTGGGCGAGCTCGTCGTCGCCATGGGAGCGGGTGCGCAGCCGCGTCTCGTCGAAACCGAGCTCGCGATGGAAGCGCAGCCGCTCCTCGAGCCAGTGTTCGAACCAGTCGCGGGCCTTCGAGGGATGGGTGAAGAACTCGAGCTCCGCCTGCTCGAACTCGCGGGATCGAAAGGTGAAATTTCGTGGGTTGATCTCGTTGCGAAAGGCCTTGCCGATCTGTGCGATCCCGAAGGGAAGCTTCTGGCGGGAGACCTCTCGCACGCGCTTCATGTCCATGAAGATCGACTGGCAGGTCTCGGCGCGCAGATAGGCGACTGCTGCAGCGTCCTCGGAGGCTCCGATCCGGGTGCTCATCATCAGGTTGAAGCTGCGCGGCTCGGTGAGGTCGTGCTCGGAGGTCCCCGACCGTGAGGGACAGGGCCCGGCGTCGTCGAGCTGATCGGCGCGGAAGCGCTTCTTGCAGGCCCGGCAGTCCACCATCAGGTCGCCGAACTGCTCGGTGTGCCCGGAGGCCTCCCAGGTGCGCGGATGGGCGATGATGGAGCTGTCGAGGCCGACCACGTCCTCGCGCTCGCGGACGACGCGCTGCCACCACAAGGCCTTCAAGTTGTTCTTGAGCTCTACCCCCAGGGGGCCATAGTCCCAGAAGCCGTTGATCCCGCCGTAGATCTCGCTCGACTGGAAGATGAAGCCCCGCCGCACGCACAGGGATACCAGGTCATCCATGCGCACCGACGCGGACGTGAGGTCGTCGGGCTTGGCGGCCATCGGGTTCTCGAGGTGCTCGGGTCCGGAGCGCGGCGAGTATCCCCGCTGGATCCGAGAGGGTCAAGCTACGCCCGCCTCGGGGAGTCGCGCTGGGGATCACGAGGCGACCCCGGTGGCAGCCCGAGGACGGTGTCGAGAAAACGCTCGCTGCGCAGCTCGCCACAGGCATGGAAGCGCCGGAAGCGCTGGACCAGGCGATGGGCCTCCTGTTGTCCCTCCGCCGAGAGACCCAGCCGGCTCAGGTGACCCAGGTCGAAGTGCAGCGCCTGTTCCAAGGTGCGCAGCGTTCCCCGATGGACCGACAGCGCCCCATCGTGCGAGGCTTCGCAGCCTGCACACAACGGGCCGCCATCCGCGACGTGAAACGAGACTGGCCCCGGAGCATCCAGAGGGCCCCGACAGCGTACGCAGCAGGCCAGCTCGGGACACAGCCCGAGGGCCGCGAGGGCACGCAGCTCGAGGAGTGCGCGGAGTGCCAAGTCGGGCGCTCGGGTCTCCAGGACCTTCAGCGCCTCCAGGGCGAATCCGAACAGGGCAGCCCGATCGCGGATGGCGCCCCCCTCGGGCGCCAGGCGATCCAGCAGCTCCAGTAGATAGCTGGCCAGGGCGAAGCGGACCGGGTCGACCCGCAGCGCGGCGAAGACCCGCACCAGCCGCGCGAGCTCGAGCCGCGCCATCGCCCCCGGCCGCCGGCTGGGCTCGAGTTCCACCCGAAGCTCGTTGAAGAAGTCGAGCGTTCCGGGAAAGCGGCGGCTGCTGCGCCGCGCCCCCTTGGCGATGGCGGTGACCCGGCCGGTCGCGGGGGTGAGGAGGTGGACTACGAGATCCGACTCCCCGAACGCGACCGAGCGGAGAAGCAGGGCCTGGGTCCGGACTGCCACGCCGCAACCCTAGCGGGGCTGTGGGCTACGCCCACAGCCGACGCTTCTTGCCCCTTCGTCCAGGGTGATCGACCCGTGCATCCCGGACTGGCCTCCCTACGGACTCAGGGTGCGTCGGAGAAGAGCGGCTCGGGCTCTCTGGCGTCCAAGGCCCCGACGGATTCAGCCAGCTGCCGCACCTGATCCCGGCGCACCGGCTGCTCGGGTGCGGCCGGTGCAGCGACGACTTCCGCGGCGCGGCTCGGGCCCGAGAGCAGGCGCAGCGCCGCCCAGGGCAGACCCACACCCAGAATGGCCACCAGCAG
>JBDLIK010000076.1:0-9834 GCA_039714895.1 Myxococcota bacterium
CTCCCCAACGGCAACCTCCTCGCCCTGGCGTGGGAGCTGAAGACGCCGGAACAGGCGATCGCCGCCGGGCGGCGTCCGGAAGCGGTCCCCGAGATGGGGCTCCTGTCCGAGTACGTGATCGAGATCGAGCCGGTCCGGCCGCGCGGCGGGAAGATCGTCTGGGAGTGGCACGTCTGGGACCACCTGGTGCAGGACCACGACCCCGAGGCGCCCCACTACGGCAATCCCGCCGAGCATCCCGGCCGCCTCGACCTCAACGTGGGCGCGGGCGCGCCCCCCATCAGCGCGGAGGAGCTCGAGCAGCTGAAGGCCCTCGGCTACGTGCCCGAGGGTGCGGAGCGGGAAGAGCTCGAGGCCGACTTCCTGCACGCGAACGCCATCGACTACCACGCGGAGCTCGACCAGATCGCGATCTCGGTGCCTGAGACGGGCGAGGTCTGGATCATCGACCACGGGCTCAGCACGGCCGAGGCCGCGGGAGAGCGCGGCGATCTCCGCTACCGCTGGGGCAACCCCGCCGCGTACGGGCGGGGAGAGGGCTCGCCCGCCCGGCTGTTCTTCCAGCACGACGTCCGCTGGATCCCCGAAGGCTGGGAGGGTGCCGGTCACCTCACCCTCTTCAACAACGGCCGGGACCGGCCCGAGGGCCCGTTCTCGTCCGTCGACGAGATCGTGCCACCTCTCCAGCCGGACGGCCGCTACGCCCTCGAGGCGGGCCGTCCCTACGGCCCGACCGCGCTTGCCTGGACCGCGCGCATCCCCCCCGATCGCTTCGCACCCTTCATCTCCGGTGCGACGCGTCTTCGCAACGGGAACACGTTCGTCTGCGCGGGGACCGACGGCATCCTCCTGGAGCTGACCCGCGGTCATGAGATCGTCTGGGAGTACCGCAACCCCTACAGCGGCAGCGTGACGCTCTCCGACGGAAGCCCCATCGGCCCCGGTATCTCCGACCGCCCCTACGCGGTCTTCCGTGCCACCCGCATTCCGCCCGACCACCCCGCGCTCCAGGGAAAACGCCTGGCTCCGCTCGAGCCGCAGCCCACCTGGGCCGACCCGCCCGCCCCGCCCAGCAACTGACCGCGCGGGGCCGGCAAGCCTGCAGCCCTGCCCCCGGCGGCTCTCCGAGAGCCGAGGGTCCTGGCTGGACCATGGCGCCCGAGAGTGGAGGGGGCGGCCGGAGCGCCGCGAGAATGGCCCGGAGGCTTCCTCTCGCGGGTGGGCGCGTGCGGCCTTGCGACCACGCCGCCCCAGTGGACTGTAAGCCGGGTCCTGTCCCCGCTCCGGGTCACCCCGGGTCGGGCGAGGATCATTCATCTAGGCGACGCATTGCTGCGCCGCTCGAGCACTCTCACCCGGACACTGGCGCTGCCAGCCTGAGCCGACTGTGCTTCGGGCGGGCCGCCCTCAACAGTGTCTCTATTCGAGCTTGCTCCGGGAGGGGCTTGCCCCGCCGCCGGTCACCCGGCTGTCGCGCGTGGGCCCTTACCCCACGATTTCACCCTTGCCTGTGCCTCCCCCGGGCGCGCCTCTCGAGGCGAACGGGATCATCGGCCATCGGCGGTATCGTTTCTGCGGCGCTTTCCCTCGGGTCACCCCGGGTCGCCGTTAGCGACCTCCCTGCCCTGTGGAGCCCGGACTTTCCTCCCGCGGACGGTGTGTGTCCGCCGGCGATCCTCCGTCCACCTCCGGCAACGGCAGGGTAGCAGGTCCACCCGAGCCAACCGGGCGTTCAGCGCCCTCCCCGGGCTCCCGATACGGAGGGGGATGCAGAACGACGGGGAAGTGGTCGGCTGGCTGCTCGGCGGCGTGGTGGGCGGGCTGGTGCTGCTCGCCCGCGGCTTCCGGGCCTGGCGGCGGCTGCGGCTGGTGGAGGACACGCCCACCGCCCGGGCGCGATCCATGGCCCTGGGACGGGTGGAGCTCTTCGGCCGAGCCCAGGGAAAGGCCGACCTGGAGGCGCCCTTCACGGGCCTGCCGTGTGTCTACTACCGCTACCGCATCGAAAAGGAGGTCCGCTCGAACCGCCGCCGAAGCTGGCGGACCGTGGCCCGGGGCGACTCGTCGGCGTGGGGCTTCTACCTGGAGGACGAGACGGGACGCGTGCTGGTGGAGCCCGCCGGCGCGGAGGTGGACGTCTCCCACGATTGGAACGAGACGAACCCCGAGCTCGGACCCCGTCTGCAGGCTGCGCTGGCCCAGGCCGGGGTCGGCTCGAGCGGCTGGCTCTTCCGGCGCAAGCTCCGCTTCACCGAGTGGCGCATCGCCGCAGGGGAGTCCCTCTACGTCCTCGGGGTGGCGCAGGAACGTCACGGTCTGGCGGCAGAACGGCGCCGCCGGATCCACGAGAAGCTCGCGGCCTGGAAGCGCGACCCCGAAGCCATGGCCCACTTCGATGTGGACGGCGATGGCCGGGTGGATGCGGAGGAGTGGGAGGTCGCGCGCCGCCTGGTGGTGCAGGAGGTCTCTCTCGACGCCGTGGACGATCGGGTCGTCGTGGCTGCCGACGCCGATGGAAACTCGCCCTTCTACGTCACGGATCGCGAGGAGGGTAGGGTGCGCACTCGCTACCGCTGGCGGGCCTTCGGAGGCATCTACGGAGGCGCCGCCCTCTGCCTGGGCTGCGCGGCCGCTCTGCTTCATCAACTCGATCTTCTGGGGAGGTTCTAGCCATGGGATGGATCGTACTCGGCGCCGTCGTACTCGGTGGGTTGGGCACCGCCCTCTACGGGGTCGGCATCTACAACGGCCTCGTCTCGCTCAAGCATGCGGTGGACCGCGCCTGGGCGAACATCGACGTGCTGCTCAAGCAGCGGCACGACGAGCTCCCGAAGCTGGTGGACACCGTGAAGGGGTACATGACCCACGAGCGCGAGGTGCTCGAAGGGGTCACCCGGGCCCGGGCGCGCATGGACCAGGCTCGCACGCCGGAGGAGAAGGGCGATGCGGATGGCGAGGTGCGCGGGGCGCTCTCGCGGCTGTTCGCGGTGGCGGAGGGCTACCCCGAGCTGCGCTCGGACGCCTCGTTCCGGCTGCTTCAGGAGCGCATCTCGACCCTCGAGGAGTCCATCGCCGACCGTCGCGAGTACTTCAACCACAGCGTCAACGCCCTCAACGTGCGCATCGAGCAGATCCCCGACGTCTTCCTGGCCCGGGCACTCGGGCTCTCGCCGCGCACACTCTTCCGCACACGGGAGGAAGACCGGGGGGATGTGGAGATCCGCTTCGACCGCGGCTGAGAGAGGGGCTCCCCTGGGGGAATCCTGGCTTCCGACTTGACATCTAGATCAGTATCTATTAGATACTTCTCCCGTGGCAGATCAGATAGTCAGCACATCCATTGCTGCCGGTCCGTCCGCCGTTCCCCGACCTCAGCAAGTCTTCGACCCGGTGGCGCGGGCGCTCGACATCCTCGGCGACAAGTGGACGCTCGTGCTGGTGGGCCACCTGCTGCGGGGCTCCAAGGGCTTCCAGGACCTGCGGGTCCGCACGGGCATCGCGCCTCGGGTTCTCTCGTCCCGGCTGCGCAAGCTCCAGGCCGACGGCTTCGTCGAGACCGAGGCCCAGGGGTCGCGGTCGGTCTACGCGGTCACCGCCCGCGGTCGCCGCCTGGAGCCCATCGTCGCGGCCCTGGCCCGCTGGTGGGTGCTCGATGCCGTGGACGACCGCGATCGCGACTTCGGGACCTTTACCGAGACCTCGCCCCTGTCCATCCTCGAGTCGCTTCCCTTCCTGCTGCGCGAGGAGGCCGCCCGCGAAGCCGACGTGACCTTCGAGATCCGCCTCACCGGCGAAGGGGGCGGCGTCTGGTCGGTGCGGATCCTGCGCGGCAGCTGCACGGTGCGCGCGGGCTTCGCCGAGCATGCCGAGGTGCGCTACACGGCCGACGCCCGCGCCTGGTGCCGTCTCGCGCTGGGCTTCCTCCCGGGTCGCGATGCCTATCGCCAGGGCCTCCTGCAGAAGGACGGCAGCCGGGAGGCCATGGATCATTACTTCTACCAGATCGCCAAGCCCGAGCCGGCCGCCTCTCCCGGGGACGCCGGGGACGGCGAGACAAGGAGCCAGCCGTGATCTCGTTCCAGCCGACCGAAGAGCAGGAGCTCGTCCGCGATGCCATGCACGAGTTCGCCGAGAAGTCCCTGCGACCCTGCGCGCGAGAGTGTGACGAGGCCGAATCGGTGCCCGACGATCTCCTCCAGGAGGCCTGGGGCCTCGGGCTCACCGCCACCCAGCTTCCCGAGGAGTTCGGGGGCGGTGGCGAGGTCCGCTCGCCGCTGACGAACACCCTGCTGCTCGAGGAGCTGTCCTGGGGGGACGCCGCCCTGGCGCTGGCGGCGGTCAGCCCCTCGCTCTTCGCCTTCCCGGTGGCCGACCAGGGCACCCCGGAGCAGAAGAGCCGCTACCTGCCGGCCTTCGGGGGAGAGCGCTTCCACGCCGCCTCCCTGGCTCTGGTCGAGCCGTCCCCGGTCTTCGACCCGACCCGCATGCGCACCCTCGCGGAGCCCAAGGGCGATCGCTTCGTGCTCTCGGGGGCCAAGTGCTTCGTGCCCATGGGGGATCGCGCCAGCCACTTCCTGGTGCTGGCGCGCAATGGCAGCAGCGCCGAGGAGGGCTTCGGAGCGCTGGATGCCTTCGTGGTGCCCCGGGATGCCCACGGGCTCTCCATCTCCCTACCCGAGCGCAACCTGGGCCTGAAGGCTCTGCCCACCGCCGCGCTGGAGTTCGATCGGGTGGAGGTGCCCGTCGCCGACCGTCTCGGTGGGGACGAGGGGATCGATGCACGCCGCCTGGTGAACCACTCCCGCACCGCGATGGCGGCGGTGATGGTGGGCCTCGGCCGGGCGGTGATGGACTATGCCATCCCCTACGCGAAGGATCGCGTGGCGTTCGACCAGGCCATCGCGCAGAAGCAGGCGGTGGCCTTCATGCTCTCGGACATGGCCATCGAGACCGACGCCTGCCGCTGGCTGGTGTGGAAGGCGGCGAGCCAGCTCGAGCAGGGGCTGGACGCCACGCGCAGCACGCACCTGGCGAGGTCCTACACCGCCGAGCAGTGCATGAAGATCGCCGACAACGGCGTTCAGGTGCTCGGGGGACACGGCTTCATCCGCGAGCACCCCGTGGAGATGTGGTACCGCAACGCGCGCACGCTCGGCGTGCTCGACGGCCTCGCCGGAATCTAGGAGACCCACCATGATCGACTTCGACCTCACCGAGAAGGACCGCGAGATCCTCGCCTACGTGCGTCGGGAGGCGCTGGTCTGCCGGGGCTACGCCCGCCACTACGACGAGCACGAGGACGAGTTCGCGCCCGACGTGCTCCCCGAGGCCGACGACTATCCCGGCCTGATGAAGGCCCTGAAGGGCCGTGGGGACGACGACACCGGAATGGGCGTGATGAGCATGCTGATCGCCGCCGGCCAGAGCTGGGGCGACTACTCGGTGCGCATGCGCCAGGGCAAGGGGGGCCTGGGCAACGCAGCGCTGCGCGCCGCGGGCACCCCGGAGCAGCAGAAGAAGTGGGGGGGCCTCACCCTCGCCATGGCCATCACCGAGCCCGGCTGCGGGTCCGATCCCTCCCGCGTTTCGACCAGCGCCGTTCTCGACGAGGAAGCGGGCGAGTGGGTGCTCTCGGGCGAGAAGATCTTCGTCACCACCGGCTGTCGGGCCGAGGGCGTGGTGGTCTGGGCCACCATCGACAAGTCGGCGGGACGCGCCGGGATCAAGTCGTTCCTGGTGGAGAAGGGTGCCCCGGGCTTCGTGGTCTCCCACAAGGAGAAGAAGCTCGGCATCCGCGCCGACGACACCGCGGCGCTGGTCTTCCAGGACTGCCGCATTCCCCGGGAGAACCTCCTCGGGGGAGACGAGTCGATCCCCAAGCAGAGCTCGGGCGGCTTCCGCGGCGTGATGAAGACCTTCAACATGACCCGTCCGGCGGTGGCAGCCATCGGCCTGGGCATGGCCGAGGCGGCTCTCGACTTCACCCGGGAGATGCTCCAGGACGCGGGGGTGGAGGTCGAGTACGGCGGTGGCCTCCACACGCTGCCCGCCGCGGCGCAGAAGTTCCTCGAGCTCGAGGCCCTCTACGAGGCCGCCATGCTGACCGTCGTGAGGGCCGCTTGGCTGGCCGAACACGGCCAACCCAACAACCTGGAGTCGTCGATCTGCAAGGCCAAGGGCGGCTCGGCGGTGAGACGGATCACCCAGGGCTGCATCGAGCTGTTGGGCGCCCTCGGCGTCTCCCGGGAGCACCTGCTGGAGAAGTGGTTCCGGGACGTGCGCATCACGGACATCTACGAGGGCACGGGCCAGATCCAGAACATGATCATCGCGCGCAACATCCTCGGCTACGGCCGCGCCGAGCTGAACTGATCCGGAGCCTCTGCGTCGGGGTCCGGTCAGCCCAGACGATCGAGGCTCTCCAGCGCTTCGACGGTTCCGGCGACGACCAGGTGCGCGCCCTCCGCGAGGAGATCGTCGGCGATGGGCACCCGCACGGCGCTGGCGCGAGCGGCTTCGCGGATCATCAGCACCTGGACACCCGTGCGCGCACGGAGGTCGAGCTCACGGAGGGTCTTGCCCACCGCGCGCGACGGCACCACGACCTCGGTCAGCAGGAAGCCACCGCCGAGATCGATGGACTGACCGTGGTGCACCGCGCTCACACCCGTGGAGACGCCACCTGCCAGGTCCCGCCGCAGCATCTCGGCGTTGCGCGCGTCGATCACGTCCTTCTGATGCACGGCACCGACCAGCCGGAGGGGCTCCTCCGAGTCGACCACGGCCAGCTCGTCCACGTCGCTGTTCGAGAGCAGATGCATCACCAGGTCGAGGTCGTCGTCCTCGGTCACCGTGGAACGGTTCGGATCCACCAGGTCTCGCGCCACCACCAGATGTCGGAGTGCCTCGCCCTCGTAGAGCAGGCGACGCAGCTCCGAGAGAGCAATCGCGCCCAGCAGGCGGCCATCGTTGCTCAGCACGAAGAACTGCGTATGGGAGCTCTGCACCACGAGATCGAGGATCCGTTCGAAGGACGCCGACTCCGGGATCACCTCGGGCTCGTCATCCACCACGTCGCGGACGAAGAGGTTCTTCAAGGGGTTCGGGTCGTCTCGACGGAAGATGTCGAAGCCCTGTCGCGAGAGCTTCATGGTGTAGATGGACTCGCGAGACAGAAGCTGGGAGACCAGCGTGGAGAGCACACAGGCCGCCATGAGCGCCGGGATGATGTCGATGGTCTGGGTGAGCTCGAAGATGATCAGGATCGCCGAAATGGGCGCGTGGGTGGTGGCGGCCACCACGGCGCCCATGGTGACGAGGGCGTAGGCCCCGGAGGAGGCGGTGGCGTCCGGGAACCACTGGTGGACGAAGGTGCCGAGGACCCCACCGGTCATGGCACCCAGGAAGAGGGAGGGTGCGAAGATGCCGCCGGAGCCGCCGGAGCCGATGGTGAGCGAGGTGGCCAGCAGCTTCGTCCCCAGCAGGGCCAACAGCAGCCCCGCCGAGAGGGAGCCCTGCAGCGCGGCCGAGATCGTCGTGTAGCCGACCCCGAACACCTCGGGCAGAAACATGCCGATCGCCCCCACCGCGAGCCCGCCGAGGCCTGCCTTGAGAGCCTCGGGGAATCGCAGCCGCTCGAAGAGCGTCTCGCTGGCCGAGAGGGTGTGGATGAACGCGACTCCCACCAGCCCCGCCGCGACGCCGGCCACCATGTAGGGGGCAAGCTCGAAGGGGCTCACGATCTCGTAGGGAGGCACCGGGAAGGCCGGGTGGTTGCCCAGGAAGAACCGGGAGACCACGGTGGCCACCACCGACGAGATCACGATGGGGCTGAACTGGGCCACCGCGAAGTCTCCGACGATCACCTCCGCGGCGAAGAGTGCGCCCGCGATGGGAGCGTTGAAGGTGGCGGAGATCCCGGCGGCAGCGCCGCAGCCCACGACGGTGCGCATCTGACGGGCCGGAAGCCGGAGGAGCTGTCCCATCCCCGAGGCCACCGCCGAGCCGATCTGCACGATCGGGCCCTCGCGCCCCACCGATCCACCGCTTCCGATGGAGAGCGCCGAGGCCAGGGTCTTGACGACGACCACCCGGGCGCGGATCACGCCTCCGCGCAGAGCGACGGCCTTCATCACCTCGGGAACGCCGTGGCCCCGGGCCTCGCGGGCCAGGTAGTAGACCAGGGGCCCGGCCAGCAGTCCGCCAATCGCCGGTAGCAGCAGACGCCAGCCGGGGGATAGCTGCCGGGCGACGGCCAACGGATCCCCGGCCTCGGCCAGCAATCCCTCCTCGGCGAGGGTGGCGAGGCCCGGGCCTCCCTCGAAGAAGAGCGCCTGGACGAAGCGGATCAGCAGACGGAAGACGACGGCCCCGAACGCACCCGCCAGTCCACAGGCCACCGAGATGGCCACCATGAACAGGTGGCCCTCGCGCGGCTGGGGCGGGGCTCCGGTGGCCGGTGCAGGGATCGCTCTGTCTCCCGGGAAGGCCGAGAGTAGCGGGCCCCATCCCGCCGGTCCGGCTGCATGGCCTTGGGTGGGCTCGGCACCGCGCAATCCGCGCTTTCAGCTCGCTGCGTCCGTCCGTGCGCGGCCAGGGCTGTGTTAGCCTCCGGCCTCCATGAAAGCCGTCCTCCAGAGCGGTCCGGGCGACGAGTCGGTGCTCTCGGTCGGTGAGGCGCCCGAACCCGAGCTCGGCCCCGGCGACCTCCGACTGCAGGTGGCCGCCTGCGCGGTGAACCGCGCCGACCTGATGCAACGCCAGGGCCTCTACCCGCCGCCGCCGGGCGCGTCGCCGCTGCTCGGGCTCGAGTGCGCTGGGGAAGTGATCGAGGTGGGCGACGAAGTCGAGGGCTGGTCCCCGGGCGCGCGGGCGATGGCCCTGCTGGCCGGCGGGGGCTACGCGGAGCAGGTCGTGACGCCGGCCGGCTGCGCGCTCCCGGTGCCGGCTGCGTTGACCCTCGAGGAGGCCGCTGCCCTCCCCGAGGTCTTCCTGACCGTCTTCCTGAATGTCTTTCAGCTCGGCGGCCTCCCGGACGGCGGCACGGCCCTGGTCCACGGCGGTGGCAGCGGGATCGGCACCGCCGCCATCGCTCTGGTGAAGGCTGCCGGGGCCTCGATCATCGTGACCGCCGGCTCCGCCAACAAATGCGAGCGCTGCCGGGCGCTCGGCGCGGACCTGGCCGTCGACTACGAGCGAGAGGACTTCGTCCAGGCCTGCCGCGACTTCACCGCCGGGCGGGGCGTGGACGTGGTGCTCGATTCCATCGGCGCTCCCTACCTGGAGCGCAATCTGGGCTCGCTCACCGTCGGCGGTCGCCTGGTGCTGATCGGGCTCATGGGGGGCGCACGGGCCGAGATCAACCTCGGCTCGCTGCTCGCCAAGCGCCTCCAGGTGGTGGGCTCGACCCTGCGCGCGCGCCCCGTGGCGGAGAAGGCCCTCCTCGTCTCCGCCTTCTGGGATCGCTTCGGGGGCGCCATCGAGAAGGGAGAGCTCAAGCCGGTGGTGGACCGCGTGCTGCCTCTCGAGGAGGTCGCCGAGGCGCATCGGCTGATGAAGGCGAGCGAGCACTTCGGAAAGATCGTGCTCCGGGTCGGAGGCTGACCCAGGACGAGCGAAGCGGCGCATGCTCCGAGCGACGTCGGGGCAAGGCCGATGGCTGCGGCCGAAGGCCGCAGCCCGAGGAGGCAAGATGGCCCAGACTGAGAGGACCCTCTCCATCGTGAAGCCCGATGCCGTCGAGAAGGGCGCCGCGGGTGAGATCCTGGCGCGGATCGAGGCAGCCGGGCTGCGCATCATCGCCCTCAAGATGCTGCGCCTGACGCCGGTCCAGGC
>JBDLIK010000077.1:0-9832 GCA_039714895.1 Myxococcota bacterium
TCGTTGGCAGCGTGCAGGAGGGCGAGGGCCAGGCGCGAGGGCGCGGGATCCTGGGCGAAGGAGCGCAGCCGGTCCTGAGCCTCCCGCAGCCGCCGTGAGACGACGCCCAGGATCTCCACGGTGAGGCGGGGCTCGGCCTCGAGGATGCGCACGAAACTCTCGCGAGGCAGCCACCACGCGGATCCCTCGGTCACCGTCTCCGCGCTCGAGGGGTACTCGTTCTGCTCGAGCGCCGAGACGGCTCCGAACATCTCCCCGGGCCCGAGCACGTCGAGGGTGGTGATCTCGCCGCTCGTCGAGCTCTTGTAGAGCCGCACCTCCCCTTCGCGCACGACCCACAGGCGATCGCAGGCGTTGCCCTCGAAGTAGAGGACCTGCTGGCGGCCGAAGCGCCGCTGGCGCAGAAGGGGCTTCACCCGCGCGAGGCGTTCGCGCGAGAGAGCGCGAAAGAACTCGGCCTTCTCGAGATCGATCTCGGGACCTGCGTTCAACGGCCTCTCCGCTGTATGATACGGATCATACCCGAGCTTCCCGCGCGGGTGAAAGCATGACGAGGACCCGACGACGTGGACGACGATCGCGATGCCGGAGCCTCCGTGAAGACCGATGTCCTGGAGCAGCACCGGCAGCTGGATGCGCTGCTGGAGGAGGTCCGTGAGGCCTTCCAGGAGGAGGGCCCCGGGGAGTCCGCCCGGGAGGCCTTCCGGCGGCTGCGCGAGGCGCTCGAGACCCATTTCGAGCAGGAGGACCGCCTCTACTACCCGGCCATCTGGGCCCTGCGTCCGATGCAGAAGGCGCCCCTGCAGGCCTGCGTCGCCGCCCACGCCGGGTTCCGTTCGAGGCTGCGCGACATCGCCGAGCGGCTGCAACGGGGCGAAGTGGCGGCGGCGCTGAATGCCTTCGACGACCTCGCCCAGGCGTTCGAGAGCCACGAAGCCGTCGAGGAGACGGTCCTCGCCGAGCTCGATCGCGAGGTAGCCGAGGCACGTTGAGGGTTCTCACGTCGAGCCCACCGAGCGAGATCGCAGACGCGACATCTATGCGATCTGGAGGGGAGGATGCCATGGACAACGAGTCCATCGTACGCGAGTTCATCGAGGCGTGGTCACGGCTCGATCCGAAGGAGCTCGCCAGCTATTTCGCCGAAGACGGCGTGTACCACAACATGCCGACGGCTCCGGTCCAGGGCCGCGAGAACGTGGAGAAGATGATCGCGGGATTCTCCGCGAGCTGGACCGAGACCCACTGGGAGATCCTCCACCTGATGGGCCGGGGCGACCTGGTGGTCGCGGAGCGGGTGGATCGCACGAAGATCGGGGACAAGAGCATCGACCTGCCGTGTACGGGCGTCTTCGAGCTCGAGAACGGAAAGATCAAGGTCTGGCGTGACTACTTCGACCTGAGCACCTACACGCGCGCGCTCGGCTGATTTCGGGTCTTCCTGCGAGAAGCTCCGTCGGACTCATCTGACCCACGTCATACCCGTCCCGCCTCGCGTCTGCGAGCCTGCGGGTGGTCCAGGAGCTCAGGGAGGGGGGGGTCAGGTGAAGCCCGTCGAGACGCCGGAGGAGGTCTTCGGGATCGCCTTCGGGTACATGGCCTCGAAGGCGCTGTTCGCAGGCGCCCACCTCCGAGTGTTCGACGAGCTCGCGCACGGGCCGAAGTCGCTGGAGGAGCTGGCAAAGGCGACCGGAGCGGAGGAGCGCAGCCTCTCGACCCTGCTCACAGCTCTCGTTGCGGTGGGACTTCTGGAGAGGGTCGCTGGCGCCGACGGAGGCTTCCGCAACGCACCGGCGAGCCAGACGATGCTCGTCTCGGGACCCGAAGGCAGCTTCGCGGATTACTGCCGGGATCAGGTCGACCGGCAGATGTATCCCTTCCTGCACAACATCGCGGATGCTGTCCGCGGCCGCCGGGACACCGTCCCGTTCGAGGACTACGAGACCTGGTTCCGAAACGCGGACGAAGCTTCCCTCTACAGCGAATCGCAGCACGCCGTGTCTCTCCCCGCCGCGGCGCTGCTCGCTGCGGTGGTGGATCTGTCGAGCTGCCGGCGGCTGCTCGACGTGGGCGGCGGCAGCGGCGCCTTCGCGATCACGCTGTGCCGACAGCAGACCGAGCTGCGAGCCACCGTTCTCGACTTTCCGAATGTGGTCGAGGTCGGACGTCGCTTCGTCGCCCAGGCGGGTCTCAGCGATCGCATCGGCTTCGTCGAAGGAAACGCACTCGAGGTCGACTGGCCGGAGGAGCAGGATGCCGTGCTGTTCTCGTACGTGAGCGGGAGCGTCTCCGCCGAGGGCGTGCGCGAGCTCTACCGCCGAGCCTACCGGGCGCTGCGCCCGGGCGGCACCGTGCTGGTCCACGATTTCATGGTCGACGACGATCGGAGCGGTCCCGTACTGCCGGCCCTGTGGGCGTTCCAGCACGCCGCCTTCACACCCGGTGCGATCGGGCTCACCCCGGGCTTCGTAACGGCGCTGCTGCAGGAGAGCGGGTTCGAGGATCTCTCGGTCGGTCCCTTCGTTCCCGGGATGACGAGACTGGTGCGCGGTCGCAAGAGCTGCTGAGCCGTGGTGTGGGCGGCTGCAGGATCCACCCGGAGCCGCCGCTGGGCGGAGCCCCCCGGCTCGCGGGAGCGACAATCCTACGCTGGCTGCCCGTCGACGCGGGGCGCGAGGAGGATGGGCGCATACACAGCGAGGAAAATCGCGAAGCCCGCCATCCACAGGAGGCCCGAGGCGACGAGGAGCCCGCCCGTCCATGCCGGGAGGAGGAGGGGCGCCGCCGTCCTCGTGAGCCCGGCGGCGAGCACGAGCGCATAGGCGGCCGGGATGCCCGGCGGTGCGCGAAGCGGCCGGCCGGTGTGGCCCAGGGCCACGCGGGTCATGATGGCCAGGATCATCCCGCCGATCGCGCCCACGGTGAGCGCGTGGAGGCCGGTGGACCGCGTCAGGGAGGTGCTGAAGACCGAGACGCCGAGCGCGGCAAGACCCGTCGGGAGGAAGAGGTACGCGAGGTGCATCGACCAGAGCAGGGGATCCCGACGGGCATGCCACAGGCCCCAGCCCTTCATCCGGAGAGCGAGGGTCACTGCGGCCGCGCCGGCCAGAGCGCCGCTCGCCGCCCCGTCCGGCCAGACGGTGTCCGCGAGAACGAAGCCTCCGAGGACCGGGCCGGCGGCCGCATCGGCCCAGGCCAGATGCGAGATCCGGCGTGGCGTTCCCGCCCGCTTCAGGGCGGCTTCGGTGAAGAGGGGAACCAGCCGACCCCCGAGCGTGGCGACGAGCAGGACGACCACTCCCACCCCGAGGCGGCTCCCGGCTCCGCTGGCCCCGGGCCACGCGCTCGTGGCGCCGAGGTGGGTGAGCAGGTCTGCGGTCGCCAGCAGGCCGACGAGCAGCGGGAAGGCGTAGTTGCGACGGCTGCGGCTTCCGTAGATCGAAGGCCCGATCGCGAGCGCGAGCAGGGCGAGGAACGAGGCATCGAGCGCTGCGGCGATCCAGAGGGATGGGAGGCAAGCCGCGAAGAAGCCGGCCAACCGCCCCGCCAGCCAGAGCAGAGTGAGGGCGGCGAGGCGTCCACCCGCGATCGCGGGTCGCCCCGTCCAGACCGGTACCGACGTCAGGAGGAAGCCCGCGATGGCGGCCCCCGCAAAGCCGAAGAGCATCTCGTGGGCATGCCACCCGAAGGGCGTCGACCAGGCCGGCGGTGGAGCCAGGCCCTGGAGCATCGCCAGCCAGAGGCCGATGGCGAGCACCGCCTGCGCAGCGGCCAACAGGAAGAAGGGGCGGAAGCCGCGGCTCTTGAGCAGACGGAATCTGGCATCGGTCATCCGCCCTTGATCCTCTCCCTCGAGCATCCGGCGGGCAGAGCCGTCTGGGAGGCCGGAATGGCTCGATGCGGCGACTGTAGTAGCGGCGCCCGTCCTCGTAAGGCTGACCCAGGTCATACCCGCCGGGAGGCTTCCCTTCCCATCCTGCCATGGGCGAGGAGGGAGGGACGCATAAATCCGTTCGAGACGCCCGAGAAGCGCTTCCGGATCTGCGTGAAGCCCTCCATTCCGGACATGACGAAGCTCGTGCAGGCGCGAAAGCCCGAGGGCGCGGGAGGAGGAGTTGCATGAGCCAGGCGAGAGGCGGTTCCGCGAGCCGCCGCACCTTCCTGAAGGCCGTGGGCGGCGTGGTCGGGGCCGCCGCGCTGCCGCTGGGCCGCAGCTCCGCGGCCTGGGGCGAGACCTCGAGCGACTACGACGTAGTGGTGATCGGCGGAGGCTTCGCGGGTATCACGGCGGCGCGCGAGCTCCGCCACGCGGGACTGCGGACCCTGGTGCTCGAAGCCCGCAACCGTCTCGGCGGGCGCACCTTCACCGCGAGGGTCGGCGAGGAGATCTTCGAGCTCGGCGGCACCTGGGTCCACTCGACGCAGCCCCACGTCTTTGCGGAGGTGAGCCGCTACGGGTTCGAGCTGGTCGAGACCCAGGCTGAGATCCCCGAGCGGCTGTTGTGGTGGGACGGGGAGCGGGCAAGGGAGGCCGGCGTGCGCGAGTTCCTCCCCCTGCTCAAGGAGGCAGTCTGTGCGTCCAGCGAGGCAACGTCCGATGCACCCATGTCGGTCCTCAAGGGTTTCGCGCTGCTCTCGGGTCAGATGTCCGATTTCCACGCCGGGGCCGCCGCCGCGTTTCCGCGGCCCTTCGAGCCCTTCTTCACGGACGCCTGGAAGCAGGCCGACGCGCTCTCGGTGCGGGACCGCCTCGACCAGATGGGCCTCTCGGCCGGTCGTCGTGGCCTGCTGGAAGGCGTTCTCGGTGCGAGCGCCCACGGGGCCTTCGACCAGGCCAGTTTCGCGGAGATGCTGCGCTGGTGGGCGCTCTCGGGCCACGATCTCCAGCGCTACTCCGACAGCGTTGCGCGCTTCCGGCTCCGCGATGGGACGGCAAGCCTCATCGACGCGATGGTCGAGGACGGACGCCCCGAAGTCCGGCTCGCCACCCCGGTGGCCGAGGTCGCCCAGGATGGGACGCAGGTCGAGATCACGACCCAGGGCGGCGAGCGCTTCACCGCCCGCGCCGCCATCGCCGCCCTCCCGATGAACGTGCTGGCGAACATCCGCTTCACACCCGTGCTCCACCCCGACAAGGTCGCGGCCTCCCGGGAGCGCCACGCCGGAGCGGGCGTCAAGGTCTACGTGCGTGTGCGCGGCGAGCTGCCCCCCCTCGCGATCTTCGCCGCCGAGTCTGAGCCCTTCTCGTCGGTCTTCACCATGGGAGGAGGGGGCCACGGCGCCGAGCTCGTCGCGTTCGGCACCGACCCGAAGAGGATCGACGTGCACAGCCGGGCCGCGGTGCAGGGGGCCCTGCGCCGGTTCCTGCCGGAGGTCGAGGTCGCCAACACCCTCGCCTACGACTGGCACCTCGATCCCTACTCGCTCGGCACCTGGTGCATCCTCCGCAAGGGACAGATGACCCGTTTCCTCGCCGCGCTGCGCGAGTCCCACGGTCGGGTCCACTTCGCTGGGAGCGATCTGGCCCTCGGCTGGCGGGGCTTCATCGACGGCGCGATCGAGAGCGGCAACCGCGTGGCACAAGAGGTGATCGCCCGGCTCGAAGGGCGTACGGCGGGCGCGCCCGCCCCGGCGCCCGCGAGCGAGCTCGCGCAGGGCGAAGCCACCGTGCAGCAGTGCGCCGTGTGCCACCCCACCGACGCGTCGGGGAGCCACGGCGCGGGGCCGAACCTGCGCGGCGTGATCGGCCGGCCGGCCGCGAGCGCTCCCGACTTCGCCTACTCCGAGGCGCTCCGCGGTCGGGGGACGACCTGGACGGACCAGGAGCTCGACGCCTTCCTCACCGAGCCGGCGGGCTACGCCCCCGGCACTTCGATGCCCTTCGCCGGGCTCAAGGACCCGACGGACCGCGCCGCTGTGATCCGCTTCCTGCGGGACCTGAAGTGAGGTTCTAGACAGCGGACCCGAACCCAGGGCCGGTGCCCAGTCGGTTCCGGGGCGGTGCCCGTCAAGCGCCGTCAGCCCTCGTCGGAATCCGCGAGGAGCCGTGCGGCGAGGTGCCGGTAGCGCGCCGAGCCGGCGCGAGAGGCTTCGACCTCCTCGAAGCGCACTGCGAGGGAAGCGATCTCGCCGGCCGGTAGCAGGTCGCGGGCGATCGGGTAGAGCACACCGTCCTCCTTCGCGATGTGCGCCCGCAGCAGCGCCGAGTAGTCGGCGGCGGCAGCACCCGCTGCACAGGCGTCGCCGACCTCGATGGCCTCCCGGATCCGCGCGACGCAGTCGCGACCCACGTCGTGCTCCTGGAGCATCACACCGATGGGGCCAGCATCTCGCGGCATCCCCTGGCCGACCATCGCGGGGAAGAGCAGGCCCTCCTCCTTGTCGTGGTGGCACCCGTCGGCGAAGTTCACGACGAAATCGACGACGTCCTGGTAGAAGGAGACCGGAGCGTTCCGCTCCGCGGTGGCATCGATGGCGGAGAGCACCTGCTCGATCACCCGGTGCTCCTCCATGAGCGCTTCGATCGGGTCCTTCAACGAGAGATCCTCCCTCCGGCCGAGCCACCGTAGCTCGGCGTCTTCCGTCGGTGCTACGTCCCGTAGAAGAGCCTCGCGATGTCCGCCTGGTAGCGGACGAGCCTGTCGAGGGGCGTCCCGTAGGGAGGCGGAACCAGGCAGAGGGAGTCGGCCACGGTCCAAGCCCGCTCGATGGCCGTCCGAACGGCGTCGTCGTCGCCCATCACCGTGAAGGTCCTGGCCATCTCGTCCGGTACGGCTTCCGCGTGCGCCGTGACCTCGCCCTTCTTCACGTACTCCTGGAGCTCTCTCGCTTCCTTGCCGAAGCCGTGGAACTCGAAGAAGGACTCGTACTGCTCGACCCCGGCGTAGAACGCCACCGTGCGCTTGGCGTCCTCGAGCGCCTCGGGGGAATCACTCGGGGCCACGAAGAGCCAAAGGTTGAGATGGAGGTCCTCACGTCTGCGGCCGCCACGCTCGAGCCCCTTCTTCAGGTCGGGCTGCACCTCGTCCACCGCCCAGTCGATCGACCAGATCGGATGGCCCATGAGCCCGTCGGCGATCTCGCCGCCGAGCCGGATGGCGGGACCCCGAAGCGCGGCGATCCAGATCGGGATCTCCTCCCGCACCGGGGGCGCGGTCGGTTGGAGCTGCTCGAAGTCGGCCCGGTAGTACTGCCCCTCGAAGGGAGTGAGTCCCTCGTGCGCGCCGGCGATGATGTGCCGCACGGCGGCGACGGTCTCGCGCAGGTGGGTCAGCGGCTTGTGCTCGGGCGCGCCGTAGATCCCGCGCGTCCAGGACTTCACGCTCGCGCCGAGACCGAGGGTGAAGCGGCCGTTGCTGATGCGATCCATGTCGATGGCGGCCATTGCGGTCTCGAAGGGGCTGCGCGCCGCGGCGATGGCGATGCCGCTGGCCAGGCGGATTCGCTCGGTCGCGGCCGCCGCCACCGCCAGCGGGAGAAACGGCGGGCCGTGCACCTGCGGCGCGAAGACTCCCTCGAGACCCTGGGCCTCGGCCTGCTGCGCCATGGCCGTGAGGATCGGCCCCGGCATCGGCTGCACGATGCCCCAGTAGGATCTCGACTTCTCCTGGGTCGCCATCGGCTCACCTCCTCCTGCGGAAGCGGGACCGCAGCTAGTCGTTCAGCAGCTCGTAGACCTCACCCCCAGCGGATGTCGGCCGGATCCCGGGACAGATGCCCCAGGGCGTCCTTCCAGCGGTAGAGGATCAGGATGTCCATCAGCTCGGACTCCTGGCCGCGCCGCTTCTTCTCCAGCTCCGTGCGCAGGACGTCCAGGGCGCCGTGGACCTCCGGCCCGAACAGCGACTCCAGGTAGGCGGGTGGGATCCGGTCGCCGCCCTCGCTCCACGCGCCGTCATCCTGGAGCGGTGCGGGCGCCAGGGGCGGGACGTAGTAGACGTTGGGCTCGGTGCCGCGCTCCGGATGCAGCGGCAGGGCCACCTTCCACCTGCGGACCAGCTTCTCCACCGGGCTGCCTTCGTCATCGTCGAAGCCGATGAAGGCGGCGCGCCCCGGGCACTGACGCACGCAGGCGGGCGCGACCCCCTGCTCGATGCGCGGAAAGCAGCCGATGCAGTGCTGGCTCACGTTCCGGTCCCGGTTGAAGTAGATCTTCTTGTACGGGCAGGCGCGGCGGCACTGCTGCGCCCCCTGGCAGGCATCTTCGTCCCGCAGCACCAGCCCGTCCTCCTCGCGCTTGAAGATCGCGTCGTTGGGACACGCCTCCAGACACGCGGGCCGGGTGCAATGGTTGCAGAGCCGGGGCAGGTAGAAGTAGTAGGCGTTGGGGAACTCGCCCCCGCCTTCGTCCTCGTCCCAGTTCATGCCCCAGGTCTTGCTGCCCGAGATCTTCTTGAGGTGCGTGCTGCGGCCGTGCCCCCCGCGCAGCACCTCGTCGTAGTTGAAGTCCCAGCCGCCGCCGATCTCCTCGTCGCTGGCGATCCTGCCGAGCTGGAGCTTCCCGTTGTTGTATCCACCCCCCATCTCCTCCCAGCCGCGCGGCGTACCCAGGCCGGGCTGGGTGTTGACGGTCATCCACCACATCGCCTCGGTGCCTTTGTCCTCGTTCGGCCACAGCACCTTGCAGGCGACGGAACAGGTCTGACAGCCGATGCACTTGTTCAGGTCGAAGACCCAGGCCAGCTGCCGCTTCGAAGGGGTGATGGTTCCCATCGCGAAAGGCTCCTTCCTTGCTCGAACGGCGCCGGGCCGGGCCCGGCGTTCAGGCGATCGTCTCGACGTCCACGCGCACGGCCCGATCGGCCGGGATCGGCTGCCACGAGAGGATCCGGTAGTCCAGGTGGCCGTAGCCCGCCGCGAAGCCGAGATGCTTCACATGCCCGGGCTCCAGGTCCGCCTGCCCGTACCAGTTCTCGTGCATGTAGGGTTCGAACCCGTTGTAGAGGATCACCTGGCCGGGCCGGCAAGCCGCCGTGATCTTGGCCGCGACGAGCACCTCGCCCACGTCGCTCACGAGCTTCACCTTGGCGCCGTTCTCGACGCCCAGGTCGGCGGCATCCCGGTCGTTGATGAAGACGAAGGGCTCCCCCCGATGTGTGTTCAGGAGGATGTTGTTCGTCATGTTCATCGAGTGGATGCTCCAGCGGTTGTGGCCGCTGGTCATCTGGAAGCGGCGCCGGCCGCCACCGGCGTTGGGCGGCTCCTTGTGGGTGGGGAGCCCCTCTTCGGCCTCCAGGAACCACTCGTGGTCGATGTAGTACTGGGCCCTCCGCACCAGGGTGTCGTACGGGATCTTGTCTTCCGTGTGCCAGCGCAGCGGGTTGTGGACCTCGTCGGGCTTCAGGGTGGAGGCCTGGGGAACGCCGTGCAGGAGCATGCCCCAGTTCTCCCAGCGCACGTGGCCCTTCTCGCGCAGCGTCTCGAGCGTCGTCCCCTTGGGCAGAACGCCGTAGACCGCGCTGTCGCGGATGGCTTCGTCGGCGCGCTTCTCCTCGTCGCGTAGTGCCCCCTTGTGGGTGATCGGGTCGGCCAGGTCCTTCAGGCTACGGGTCTTGCCCGTGGCGTCGATGAACTCCGTCATGCCCCGGGCGGCGGCCCGCTCCTCGATGGCCTCCAGCAGGCGGAAGCCGATCTCCAGGTCCGGCAGCGCCTCGCCCACGGGCTCCTCCGCGCGGTCGCAGAGCACGTAGTTGAGGTGGTGCACCGACGGCATGCTGTGACCCAGCTTCTCGTAGTGCTGGGCCGCCGGCAGGATGTAGTCCGAGTGGAGCCCCGTCGTCGTCATGCGGTAGTCCACCGAGACAATCGTCTTCAGCTTGGGCCAGAGGTGAGT
>JBDLIK010000078.1:0-9806 GCA_039714895.1 Myxococcota bacterium
CTCTTCCTCGGGGACGGGTACCCCTTCGGGTTGAGCCAGGGGCCGCGCTACTACACGGCAGCTCATCTCTGGGAGGCGCCGGGCTGGATCCTCGTGTTCCGATCGGTGGATCATGCCGTGTACCTGCGCCGGGATGCTCGCAATCGGGAGAATCTGGAGCGCATCGCGGCCTGGTACGAGCGCCAGGCCATAGCCTTCCACCGCGATCGGGGCCTCGACGTCGAGGCCGTGATCGCCGAGAGCCCGGGCTGGGCGATCGCCCATCGGCTGCTGCCGGTGGACCATCGCGCGCTGCTTCGCGCCTCCACCTCGCCCGTCCGGGGCAAGCGCATGGCAGCGCTTGCGCGCCTCGGGACCAGCTACGCTCTCATCGGGGCCTACCAGAGCGAGCTGCGGATCGAGCGCGAGGCGCTGGCGCTGCGCCCGGATGCCATCGCACCTCGTGCCCGGCTCGCCCACGCCCTGCTTCGGTTGGGGCGGATTGCGGCGGCGGTGGAGGAGATCCGCGTGCTCGAACGGAGCCACCCCCAGGACCCGGCTGCCGGGATCCTCGCCCGCGCCGCCGCCGGGGCGATGCGGGCAAGGGCTCGCCCCGATGCGGGCCGCTGGCCGCCTCCCTCGGCACGGCTGCTGGGCGGCTTCCCGCTGCTGGATCCGGCCGCCGCGTCGCGGGCCCTGGCCGGTCGCTTCGCAAAGACGCTTGGCATCGATCCCTCCCGCTTTCCGCCTCTTCCGCAGAGCTCCCCGAGCGCCGATCCCGATCCGGCGCCCGGTCCCTCGGGTGCCCTTCCCCGTGCCGAAAAGGTCGGTGTATGAACGAAGGCGCGCTTCGGCAGGGCGGGCTCCTTCGCCGCCAGGCTCCGCTGGCGGTGATCCTCGGCTGCGGCCTGGTGGCGCTGCTGATCGGGCAGGGTGCCTTCGGCGCCTTTCCCCACTCCGCGGACGAGTACGTCTACCTCTACCAGGCGCGCACGCTCCTGGAAGGACGGGTCGCGAACCCGCCGTTGCCAGACCCGAGCCTCGGATTCGTGCACGTCGTCTCGAACCCGACCGGGACCTACGGAAAATATCCTCCGGGCTGGCCGGCGATTCTGGCGTCCGGTGAGCTGCTGGGAGTGCCGTTCGCCATCAATGCGCTGCTCATCATGCTCACGCTGTGGATCGCCTTCCGGCTCTGCGAAGCGGTCACCGAGCGGCGCACGGCGCTGGTGGGGATCCTGCTCCTCGGGACCAGCCCCTTCGTGCTCCTTTCGGGCGCCTCCCTCTACTCCCATCCGCTGGCGGGGCTCCTCCTCCTCGGGCTGCTGGCGTGTCTGTGGCGCTACGCCCAGGAGCACCGGGTCCCTTGGCTGCTGGCGGCGGCGGGATGCCTCGGGGGGATCGGCTTGACCCGGCCCTTCGACGCGGCGCTGGTCTCGCTGGCGCTGTCTCCCCTGGCCCTCGAGTTCCTCTGGCGACGCCGACTGCAGGCCCTCGGCCACGGCGCCGCGGCGGGAGCGGTCCTGGCCGGTGTCCTCGGGATCCTGTTGCTCTACAACCAGGGAACCACCGGGGATCCTTGGACGCCGGGCCACTACCGCTACGCGACAGGTGATGCTCCCTCGCTGCTCGCCTATCGCTTCTTCCTGCCCTCCCTGCGACGCCTGCGCGAGTACTCGTTGTTCGCCTTCCCGGTGCTGCTCTTTCCGTTGGCGGTGGGCGTGCTGTGGCGGCAGCTGCCCCGACGGGTGCTGGCCACATCCCTGCTGGTGATTCTCGCCATCTGGGTGGGCTACGTCGCCTATCCCGTCAGCCCTCCCCCCCGCCTCGGACCCCGCTACGTGTACGGCGCCCATCTGCTGCTGACGCTGCTGCTGGCCGCCGGTCTGTGTCGGGCCGTGCAACGGCCGTGGCTCGGCGCCCTGGTGAGCATCGTGGTGGCCGGACAGCTCTTCGTCACCGGAGCCATCGCCCTCGAGCTGCGCCACCTGCTGTATCAGGGGACCGCGGTGTATCGGGTTGCAGACGCCCTCGAGGGGGTGCTCGGCCAGCGCAAAGCGCTGGTGGTGCTGGCCGGTCCGTCGGGCACGATCCCGCCCCAGGATCTCGTGCGCAACGATCTCGATCTCGAAGCTCCGATCCTGTTCGCTCGCCAGATCGAGAGGGGAGCCCGGCCCTGGGAACGCACCCGGGCCGCCGGGCGCAGCGTGTATTTCTGGGACGGGGCGGGGGGCCCGCCGGTACTCTGGACCGCCGACCCCGGGGCGCCGGTGCAGCAGATGATCGCCGTCAGCCCGCGACCCTGGGCGATCCGCCGCGGCGTGGAGCCAGGCTGGATCGCGGTCTTCTCGGGAAACGAGTGCGCGCCCGCCCCCTATCTCGGGCTGCTGTGGAACGCCTCCTTCCCTCCCGACCGCATCTCCGACGTGCAGCGCTTCTCCGACGGAAGCCGGGGGCCCTGCCCGGGGCTGGCCGCTGCCCACCACCTGGAGGAGGTCGGCATCCCCGAAAACCTCCCGCGGCGCCTGGCCATCGCCGGCGTCTTGCGCAGCTTCCTCACGGTGCGCGAGCCGGGGCGCTACGCCTTCGTGCTCGAGGGGCACGAGCACGCAGCGCTGCGCGTGGGCGGCGTCACGATCGCCGAGAGCCGGGAGGGGGTTCCGTCCAACGCGTTCCTCGAGCTCGAGGCGGGCGCCCATCCGCTGGCCGTCACGCACCACACGCGGTGGCGCGAGCCCCGACTCGAGCTTCAGGTGTGGCGCGAGGACGGCGCCCCGGTGGAGATCACGACCCAGGTGCCGGATGGAGTCCGCTTCCGGCCACGGCTCCCGGAAGACGCTCTGCGTCCCGGCGTGGAGAGGGGGACACCATGACACAGGAGTCTCCGCAATGAAGGCCGACCCGATCCTCGTCTTCGCCGGTAGCGGCAGCCGGCGCCTCGCCCAGGGCATCTGCGACCTCTTGGGGCTCGAGCCGGGGGCGGGCGAGGTGCTTCGCTTCTCGGAAGGAAACCTCTTCGTGCGCGTGCGCGAGAACGTACGCGGACGCCGCGTCTACGTCGTGCAGTCGACGGTTTTTCCGGCCAACGACCACTTCATGGAGCTCCTCTTCTGGATCGATGCGCTGAAGCGTGCCAGCGCCGAGTCCGTGACGGTCGTGATGCCGTACTTCAGCTACGCGAAGGGCGACAAGAAAGACGAACCGCGGGTCTCCATCCGGGCGCGCGTCTGCGCCGACGCCATCGAGGCCGCGGGGGCGGACCGCGTCGTCACCCTCGACCTGCACGCCAGCCAGATCCAGGGCTTTTTCCGCATCCCCGTCGACGACCTGTACGCGATGCCCGTCCTGTGCGAGGCGATCTCCGCCCTGCGGCTCGAGGACCTGGTGGTCGTATCTCCCGATACCGGATTCGCCAAGCGAGCGCGCAACTTCGCCCGCCGACTCGGCACGCCGCTGGCCATCGCCGAGAAAGAGCGTAGTGCGCACGACGAACGGGCCGTGGTGCTCGAGTTGATCGGAGAGGTCGAAGGCCGCACGGCCCTGCTCGTCGACGACTTCACGATCTCCGCGGGAACACTCGTCGAGACCGCACGCGTCCTGATCGAACGCGGGGCGCGCGACGTCTACGCCGCCGTCTCCCACGGCGTGTTCGCCGAGGGCTCGATGGAGAAGCTCGACCGCAGCCCGATCCGCGAGCTGATCGTCACCGATTCGATCGAGACGCAGCCGGATCGGGAGTCGTCGAAGCTTCGCTGGGTCTCGGTGGCACCGCTGTTCGCCGAGGCGATCCGCCGCATCCACCAGCGCGAGAGCATCAGCGTCCTGTTCTGACCTCGCGATCAGTCCGGCAGCGCATAGACGTAGACCAGGGAGCCGCCCGCCGCGATCGGAACCACCCCCGTCTCGCGGAAGCCGCACTGGGAGAGCGTGGCCCGCAGCTCGTCGGGGTCGGGCAGACCGTGCAGATTGCGGTGGGAGCGCAGGTAGAGGTCCGCGGTGGCGAGCCAGCTGGCGCTTCCGAGCGCGCGGGCCACAGGCCCCTGCGCCAGAGTGGCGGTCTGGATCACGAGCACCCCCCGCTCGGACAGGCGACTGCGCGCCCGCCGGAACAGCGCTGCGCGCTCCGCGGCGGGAAAATAGTGGAGTCCGTGATTGATCAGGACGAGATCGAAGGTGCCCTTGGGCAGATCCGCCGTCATGAAGTCGCCGACCCGGATCTCGCCGCGGCGCGAGATCTCGGCCTCGCGCAGGGTTCGCCGGGCCTCCTCGGCCACCGCGGCGTCGAGCTCGATGCCGAGGCCCTGAGCGTCGCGGTAGCGGCGCAGGAGCCCCGCCAGGAAGGTCCCGAATCCACAGCCGACGTCGAGCACGCGGCTGGGCGAGCGGGCGCGGGGCACCTGGGAAAGAGCGCGCAGGGCGGACTGCTCCACCAGCCGGGTGATGGCGGCGACCCGCACCGACTCGGAGGGGGAGCCGAACTCCGGACGCTCAGCTCCCTTCATGAGCTCGGGCAGGGAGTCCAGCCGCGCTCCGTAGCCGTGGGCAGCCTGGTCGAGGAGAGCGTGGAGGATCGAGGCCTGGGGCGCATCGAGGAGCCAGGTGACGAAGGAACCGATCCGGTAGCGCTCGGCCTCACGCTCCACGAGACCCTGGGCGGCGACCGCGCGCAGCCAGGCCGACACCAGATCCGCGGCGAGACCCAGACGCTCGGCGAGCTCGGATCCACTCTTCGGCTCCCGCAGCGCCTCGAAGAGTCCCATGTGAACGCCCGTGCGCAGCAGATGCACCCGTGCCAGGCCGTCGAGGGTCGTGGCCAGCCGGCGTGCGTGGCGAAGTTCCTGGAGGCGAGAGGTCATGGGGGTCAGCCGAGCTCGAGGTTTGCATAGCGTACGAGGATCACCTTCACGCCAGCCCGCTCGAAGCGGATGCGGAGCTTCTGCCCGGTGCCACGTCCCGCCACCTCGAGGATCGTCCCGGCTCCGAACACGGGATGCCGCACCCGGAGCCCGGGCGCCGGGACGCCATCGCCCGGCTCGGGCTGGGCGACGCTGTAGTCGAGCTGACGTTCTCCGTAGGGCCGGCTCCGGCGGCCCTTGGGGCGACCCTCGACCACCTCGGCGGGGATCTCGTCCAGGAAGCGAGAGGGGATGGCGAAGCTCCGGCTGCCCCAGCGCCGCCGGGCCCGTGCCCAGCAGAGGTGGAGACGCTCCATCGCCCGGGTCATGCCCACGTAGCAGAGCCGCCGCTCCTCCTCGATCCCCGCCGCGTCTCCGGCGGCGGCGGCGTGGGGGAAGATTCCTTCCTCCATGCCCACCAGGAAGACCACCGGGAACTCGAGCCCCTTGGCGGTGTGCGTGGTCATCAGGGAGACGCGTTCGCCGGAGAGCGGCGCCTGGTCGACGTCCGAGACCAGCGCGATCTGGTCGAGGAAGAGCTCGAGGGGTGAGCGGTCCTCGAGATCGGCGTTGCTGGCCTCGAAGTCCTCGGCCCCCGCCAGCAGCTCACGCAGGTTCTCGATGCGGGCTTCGGCCTCGGGGGTGCGTTCGCCCTCGAGATGCGCGAGGTAGCCGGTGCGCTCCATCAGCTGGGCGAGAGCCTGGGAGGGAACCGACTCGCGCAGCTCGGGAAGCAGCTCTTCCATCAGGCCGAGGAAGGAGCGTACCCGGGGCGCCACCCGGCCGAGCAGGCCCGCCTGCGCCGCGCGCTCCATCCCCTCGAGAAGCGTCACGCCCTGCTCGATCGAATGCGCCAGCGCACGCTCGAGGGTCGCTCGTCCGATTCCCCGGGGCGGGGCGTTCACGATGCGGCGCAGCGCCATGTCGTCCGCCGGGTTGATGGCCAGACGCAGGTAGGCGAGAACGTCCTTCACCTCGGCGCGTTCGTAGAAGCGAACGCCACCCACCACCACGTAGGGAACGTTGTACTTGAGGAGCTCCTCCTCGAGCGGTCGGGACTGGGCGTTGGTGCGGTAGAAGATCGCGCACTGCCCGAAGGCACGGCCCTCGCCTCGCACACAGTCGAGGATTCCGCGCACGACGAACTGCGCCTCCTCGCGCTCGTCCTCGGCCTCGAAGAGGCGGATGCGGTCTCCGCCGGAGCGGTCCGTGACCAGGCGCTTCTCCTTGCGCGCCTGGTTGTGAGCGATGACTGCCGAGGCACCGTCGAGGATCGGCCGGGTGGAGCGGTAGTTCTGCTCCAGGCGCACCACCCGTGCTTCCGGGTGGTCGTTCTCGAAGTCGAGGATGTTGCGGATGTTGGCGCCGCGCCAGGCATAGATCGACTGGTCCGGGTCGCCCACGACGCAGAGGTTTCCGTGCTCGCCGGTCAGCTGGTTCACCAGTCGGTACTGGACGCCGTTCGTGTCTTGGTACTCGTCCACCATCACGTACTGCCAGCGGCGTCGGTAGTGGGCGAGCACTTCTGGGAAGCGATCGAAGAGTTCGACGGTCTGGACCAGCAGATCCCCGAAGTCCAGCGCGTTCGCCTCTGCGAGCAGGCGCTGGTAGGTGGCATAGAGCTCGGCGGCCTGCTCGGCCTCCAGGTCCTCGGCTCGGTCTGCGGCGCGCGCGGGCAGGCAGCCCTCGTTCTTCCACTGGTCGATGCGCCAGCGCAGCCGCCGGGGCTCGAAGGTCTTGGGATCGAGACCGTGGCGGCGAATCGCCTCCTTGACCACGGCGAGGCTGTCGCCCTCGTCGTAGATCACGAAGCCCCGGGACAGGCCCAGGTGTCCGGCGTCCCTGCGCAGGATGCGGACACAGGCCGAGTGGAAGGTGCTCACCCAGAGCGCGTCCACCTCCGGCCCGAGGAGCTTGCGAACGCGCTCGCGCATCTCTTCGGCCGCCTTGTTCGTGAAGGTGACGGCCAGGATGCTCTCGGGCGGGATCCCGCAGACCCCGATCAGGTAGGCGATGCGATGGGTGAGGACCCGGGTCTTGCCGCTCCCGGCACCCGCCAGGACCAGCAGGGGTCCTTCGGTGCACTCGACGGCCTCGCGCTGACAGGGGTTGAGCCCCTCGAGGATCGATCCGGAAGGCGGGAGGGGAAGCAAGCGCAGGTCTCTCCTCGAGCCGGGAGGTCAGCTCGCGTCGAGGAGGGGCGGGGGGCAGGGTAGTGAAGCAGGCGGCGGGCCTCAACGAGGCGCCGCTCACTCCACGGTCACGCTCTTGGCCAGGTTGCGGGGCTGATCGACGTCGGTCCCCTTCAGGACGGCTACGTGGTACGCGAGAAGCTGGAGGGGAACCGTCGCGAGCACCGCCGTCAGGTACTCCCCCAGGTCCGGGATGCGGATCACCGCGCTGGCCTTCTCTGCGATCTCGTCGTCCGCCTCGCTCGCCACGGCGATGACCTGCCCTTCCCGGGCGCGGACCTCTTCGAGGTTCGAGACGACCTTGTCGTAAACCCGGTCCCGCGGGGCGATCACCACCACGGGCATGTCCTCGTCGATGAGCGCGATGGGGCCATGCTTCATCTCGCCGGCCGCATAGCCCTCCGCGTGGATGTAGGAGATCTCCTTGAGCTTGAGGGCCCCCTCCAGGGCGATCGGATAGAGGATGCCTCGCCCCAGGAAGAGGAAGTTCTTGGCGTGGAAGTACTTCTGGGCGATGTCGCGCACGGCTTCGTCGAGTTCCAGCGTCGCCTCCACCATGCGCGGCAGCCGGACCAGGTCGTGCAGGCGCGCCCGGGCCTGCTCGGTGGAGAAGCGCGCCCGCGCGATCCCGAGCTTCATGGCCAGCAGGTAGAGGGCGACGAGCTGGGTGGTGAAGGCCTTGGTGGAAGCCACGCCGATCTCGGGCCCGGCGTGGGTGTAGAGCACGTCGTCGCTCTCCCGCGCGATGGTGGCCTCGCGCACGTTGCAGATGGCGAGAATCCGCGCGCCGAGCGACCGGCCCTCGCGCAGGGCGGCCAGGGTGTCGGCGGTCTCCCCGGACTGGGAGACGGGCACTACGAGGGAGCCTGGCTCGAGGATGGGACCTCGGTATCGGAACTCGCTGGCCAGATCGACCTCCGCCGGGATCCCGGTGAGCTGCTCGATCATGTACTTGCCCACCAGACACGAGTGGTAGGCGGTGCCACAGGCCACGAGATGGATGCGGCGAATGGCCGCCACCCGCTCGGGGGAGAGATCGATGCCGTCCAGGTCGACCTGCCCCTCCTCCTCGAGCACGCGGGTCCCGATGGTGTCGGTGATCGCGCGGGGCTGCTCGAAGATCTCCTTCTGCATGAAGCGGTCGTAGCGGCCCTTCTCCGCCGCTACGGGGTCCCACTGGATGGTCTGGGGCTCTCGTTCGACCGGGTGGCCGGCCTCGTCCACCAGCGCCACGCCGCTCTCCCCGAGACGCGCGAAGTCGCCGTCCTCGAGAAAGAGCATCTGACGCGTGTAGGGCAGAATCGCGGGGATGTCGCTGGCGAGGAAGGCCTCCTTCTCGCCGATGCCCAGGATGATGGGGCTGCCCCCCTGCTTCGCCGCGATCAGGCTGCCGGGCTCCCGATCGCAGAGCACCCCCAGCGCGTAGGACCCGACCAGGCGCCCGGTGGCCTCCCGCACCGCCCGGAGCAGATCGGACCCCGCCTCGACCCGCTCCTCGATCAGGTGGGCGATGATCTCGGTGTCCGTGTCCGAGCGGATCTCGCGACCCGAGGCTTCGAGCTCCCGCCGCAGCTGGCGGTGGTTCTCGACGATCCCGTTGTGCACCACCACCACCGAACCCGCTCTGTGCGGGTGGGCGTTGCGCTCCGAGGGCTTGCCGTGGGTCGCCCAGCGTGTGTGGCCGAGACCCTGGTGTCCGGGAAGCGGCTGATCGCGCAGGATCGCCTCGAGATTGGCCAGCTTGCCGAGTGCCCGGCGGACCTGGATGCCGCCGTTCTCGAAGATGGCGACCCCGGCCGAGTCGTAACCCCGGTACTCGAGGCGCCGGAGGCCGTCGATCAGCACGTCCATGGCGCGCTGCTTTCGTCCGATGTATCCGACGATGCCACACATGAGATCTAGGACTCCTCGCCTTCGGTCGCCCTACCCGGGGTCCCTCGCCGACGGGCCCGCCATCCTTCGATGTTGCGCTGGCGCTGCCGCGCCACCGCCAGCGCTTCTCCGGGGACGTCCCGGGTGACGGTGGATCCCGCGGCCACCGCGGCCCCCGGGCCGATGCGCACCGGAGCCACCAGATTCGCGTTGCAGCCGATGTTGGCGCCCTCACCCACCTGGCTGCGGTGCTTGGCATCCCAGTCGTAATTCACGGTGATGGAGCCGCAGCCGAAGCTGGCACCGGGGCCCACGTCGGCGTCTCCGATGTAGGCCAGGTGGTCGGCTTTCACCCCCTCGCCGAGATCGGAGTTCTTCACCTCGACGAAATTCCCGATGCGCACGCCGCGGTGGAGGTGGGTACCGGGGCGCAGGTGCGCGCAGGGCCCCACCGCACACTCGTCGTCGATGCGGCTGGATTCGATGGTGCAGTGGGCCCGCAGCCGCACGCGCTCGCCGATCTGCGTGTCGCCCTGGAGGATGCAGCCGGGCTCGATCACGGTGTCGCGGCCCACCACCACATCGACGTCCGCGTAGGTCTGGTCGGGATCCACGAGGGTCACGCCTGCTTCCATGAGGCGCCCGGCGGTGCGCCGGCGCAGGGCGGCCGCGGCCTGGGCAAGCTCGGCTCGGGTATTGACGCCGAGGCCCTCCAGAGGGTCCTCGAGCGGGAGGGCCTCGACCCGGTGGCCCTCGGCCAGCACCCGCTCGACGATGTCGGTGAGGTAGATCTCCCCCTGGGCGTTGCGATCGTCCACCTGAGAGAGCGCCTTCCACAGCAGCTCCGCCCCGACCAGGTAGACGCCGG